>JAKSJH010000121.1 GCA_024398315.1 Bacteroidales bacterium | reverse complement strand
AAATAACACTGATTTCAAAGAACTTTTATTCTACGGCGTTCGCGCCGTGGCGTAACTTTTATAAAATTAACGAACTATTGTCTGAACTGATTCTTCAAATATACAAAAAAAACAACTTTCAAAGGTCACCCACGTTGTTTTCTTTCTCATGAAAATTGACTAACTTGCAATGTTTTTGGGCCAAGTGCGCAAAAACGCATTTTAACACCGTAAAACTTAAAGAACACACAGATGTCACTGAACAAAGTAATGCTGATCGGTAACGTTGGAAAAGACCCTGAAGTACGTTACCTCGATGGAAACAACCCTAATGCAGGCAGCACGAAAGTAGCCACTTTCACCCTTGCCACAACAGAACGCTATCGTGACCGGAACGGAGAACTTCGCGAATCCACCGAATGGCACAACATCGTAGCCTGGAGGAACTCCGCCGACGTGGCCGAGAAATACATCCGCAAAGGCACCCAGATCTATGTCGAGGGCAAGCTGAGGACCAGGAGCTGGACAGACCAGAGCGGAGCTAAGCGCTACACGACGGAGATCAACGCCGACTCACTCCAGCTGCTCGGCAAGAGGTCTGACAATCCTGCCCAGGAAGGTGCCCCGGCACCACAGCAGAACTGGCAGAACCAACAGGGCCAGTCCAGGCCGGCGGCCCAGTCATGGCAGAACCCTCAGCCTGCCGCTCCTGTTTCACAGCCGGCGGCTCCTGCAGCCCCTGCTGACGACATGCCACAGGACGACCTCCCATTCTAGCATCAGGAAAACAAAGAAAATCATCAATGAATATGAGTTCAAAACTTGACGTTGTCCTCGGTCTCCAGTGGGGAGACGAGGGAAAAGGTAAGATTGTTGACGTTCTAGCAGGCCGCTACGATGCAGTCGCCAGATTCCAGGGAGGTCCGAACGCCGGACACTCGCTTCATTTCGACGGCCAGAGCTTCGTCGTGAGAAGCATCCCTTCAGGAATATTCAGAGAAGGATCGACCAATGTCATCGGCAGCGGTGTCGTGCTTGACCCTGTCACCTTCCGTGAGGAATGCGGCAACATCAGCAAGATGGGGATCGACCCGAAGAAGAAGATCTTCATCTCAAAGAAGGCGAATCTCATCCTCCCTACCCACAGGCTTCTCGATGCGGCAAACGAAGCCGCTGCCGGAAAGGGGAAGATCGGATCGACCCTCAAGGGAATCGGTCCTACCTACACCGACAAGATCAGCAGGAACGGTCTCAGAGTTGGAGACATCCTAGCTCCGGACTTCCAGCAGAAGTTCGAAAAGCTCAAGGCAAAGCACATCCAGCAGATCAAAGGGCTGAACTACGAATGCGACCCTGACCAGGGCGAAGCCGAGTGGATGAGCGCCATCGAGTTCCTCAAGGAGTTCAACCTCATCGACTGCGAATATTTCGTCAACGACTGGATTGCGAACAAAGGCACGATGATCGCAGAAGGAGCCCAGGGCTCCATGCTTGACATCGACTACGGTTCCTATCCTTTCGTGACCTCATCCTCCACCACGATCGGCGGAGTCTGCACAGGTCTGGGCGTCGCTCCTTCGAAGATCGGCAAGGTGTTCGGAATATTCAAGGCCTACTGCACCCGCGTCGGCAGCGGCCCGTTCCCTACCGAGCTCTTCGACGAGACCGGCGAGAAGATCCGTCAGGTCGGTCATGAATTCGGAGCCGTCACAGGCAGGCCTCGCCGCTGCGGCTGGCTCGACCTCGTGGCCCTCAAGTACACTGTCATGCTCGACGGCGTCACCGACCTCATCATGATGAAGTCCGACTGCCTCGACGACTTCGAGACCATCAAGGTCTGCACCGCCTACAAAGTTGACGGCAAGATCACAGACCAGGTTCCTTTCGACATCGCATGCGAGATCGAGCCTGTCTACACCGAGTTCCCAGGCTGGAAGACCGATCTCTCCGGCATCCGCAAGGAATCCGACCTCCCGAAGGCCTTCACCGACTACGTGAAGTTCATGGAGGACTATCTCGGCGTCCCTGTCAGCATCATCTCTCTCGGACCTGACCGCGAGGCCACAATCGAGAGGTAATCCTCTGTCAACACGATACAGCGGATGACTCCTGCTACGGAGCCATCCGCTTTTTGATTATCTTTAGTTTACGATTCTTTTTGGTCAGAATCTCCTCTTCCATCCTCAAAAATCTTCTATAATTTCGTAAACCATTTCAGAACAGCTTCTTAGACGGTCACAGGGGGCGTGTATAAGCCATCCGCTCACGGATTACTCTCTGACATTAATAATCAGCCCCCTATCTGAAGAAGATCCTGGCGGGCGGACTCCCGCGCTCCGCGCTTCATCCAGTCACTCGTAATCTTCCAGTTCCATCACCGACAGCTTCACATAGTTGAGCGTAAAGAAGAGCCACTAGCGGGCTAGGTCGAATCCCGAGTCGGTGACCTAGCCCACTCGCAAAAACGCAATTCGCTATAAATAAACAATTTACAAAAGCGAACCGAGCTAGGTCTCCAGCCTGAAATTCGACCTAGCCCGGTTGTTCGTCATCGGTTGACAAAGGAGATGTATCGAAGTTATCCGTAGATGCGTCACCGCTGAGACACTCACTTTGCACGTAACCTCCAAAATGGTCACAAATGGTCACGAACTTGCTAATGGCCTACCCGGATATCTTATGAAATGACATCAGACTGATACGAGACCCTGAATCAAGTTCAGGGTGACAGAGACAACGTCGTCATACCGTCACCTCTGCGCCATGCCGGACGTCATGCCGGACGTCATATCGGACATCATACCGGACATAATGCCGGACGTCATGCCGGACCTGATCCGGCATCTCGGGATTGCGGGTCATAGCCCGCAATGACGTACCTTCCTCCAGCGAGCAGTTCTACGGTTTCCCGGCCACGCAGAGGGGGCGTTTTGTGGACGGTAAGCGGAGCAGTGCGGCACGATAGGTGGGTACAAGGTAAATGCGAGACAAAGACAGAGACCGGCAGCGGTGTAGCTGTCGGTCTCTGGAGCAGTCGAAGAGATTGCGGGTCAGAGCCCGAAATGACGCAAGGGGCGGCCCGCAATGATGTTGACTAGAATGCGTAGCGGACTCCGAGGCCGAAGGAGAGGATGCCTTCGGACCAGACGCCGCCGTTGCCGAACATGAGGCGCGGACGTACATCCAGGGAAAGCTGGAGAGGGATGTTGAACGTGTACTCCAGACCGAGGTTGCCTACGATTCCGGCATAGACGGAGCTGGCCTTGAGATCAGGGTCGTTGTAAAGAGCGATGCCTGCACCCGGGCCGCCGTAGAACCCCCATTTGCCGGTGGAAGTCCAGTCCGGCTCTGAAATCATGATGTTGTAGATGCCGTCAACATGGAAAGCCTGGCCCTTGTAGCTGTCAAGACCAAGTTCGAATTCCATAAAATCGGCACCGGAGATGATGGTCTCGTAGCTGAGGTCGATGCCGTGGCCGATGCGGACACCGAGAGCCTTGTGCTGTGCTGATGCGAAAACGCTGAAGCTCAGAAGAGCCGCAATGATGAGTAAAGTCTTTTTCATAACTGTTCAGTATTTAGTTACATTGATATATTCAAAATGATGGAATGACCTGCAAAAACTAAACCATACCGGAAAAGCCCATGAAGGCCATGGCGAGGATGCCGCAGGTGATGAGAGCGATCGGAATGCCCTTGAAAGCCTTCGGGACATTGTTCATCTCCAGATGTTCGCGCAGGCCGGCGAAAAGGATGAGTGCCATGCCGTAGCCCAGAGCGGTGGCGAAGGCATAGACCATCGACTCACCGAGATTCAACGCATGAGCCGCACCGCTGCCGAAAGTGAACTCCTTGGTGCAGACATTGAGAGCCACGCCGAGCACGGCGCAGTTGGTGGTGATGAGAGGAAGGAATATTCCCAGAGCCTGGTAGAGAGAAGGGCTGATCTTCTTGAGCACTATCTCTACCATCTGGACAAGAGCCGCAATCACAAGGATGAAAGCGATGGTCTGGAGAAACTCAAGTTCGAACGGGACAAGCAGGTACTTGTTCAGGAGATAGGTGACGAGTGTGGCCAGAGTGATCACGAAACAGACCGCACCGGCCATTCCGGTTGCCGTGGAAATCTTGTTGGACACGCCCAGGAACGGACAGGTTCCGAGGAACTGGGACAGCATCACGTTGTTGACGAAGATCGCCGAGATTAGGATGCGGAAAGACTCCATGGTCTATTGCTTTTTGGAAATCTTGTTGAACAGGACCATAAGATAGCCGAGGGCGAGGAATGCGCCCGGAGCCATCACGAAGACAAGCATGCCGTCACCGGAGATGAACTTCCATCCGAAGACGGAGCCGCTTCCGAGAATCTCGCGGACCATTCCGATGACCGTGAGGGAGAGAGTGAAGCCGAGACCGATCCCCAGTCCGTCGAGAGCCGAGTCAAGGATACCGCTCCTTGAGGCGAAAGCCTCCGCACGTCCCAGGACTATACAGTTCACGACAATCAGAGGGATGAACAGACCGAGGGTCTTGTACATCTCAGGAGTGAAGGCCTGCATCACGAACTGAAGTATCGTCACGAAAGTGGCGATCACGACGATGTAGACAGGAATATGGACCTTGTCCGGCACCACAGGAGCGATGGCGGAGATCACCATGTTGGACATGACCAGCACGAAAAGCGTCGCAAGACCCATGCTCATTCCATTGACCGCCGAAGTCGTGGTGGCCAGAGTAGGGCACATGCCGAGCAGCAGGACAAAGGTAGGATTCTCCTTCAGGAAGCCCTTTGTGAAAAGTGTCATTCTGTTTCCCATAACCTATTCTCCTCCTTTGATTCTTCCGACGGCCTCGACAGCGTTCCTGACTGCAAGAGTGTAGGCCCTCGATGTGATTGTAGAAGCAGTGATAGCATCGACATCCCCACCGTCCTTCTTGACGGACAGGGACTTGGAACCGGCATCAAAGCCTTTGAACTGATCGGTGAACGATGCGTCCGAAGCGCATTTCGCTCCGAGGCCCGGAGTCTCGTTGTGCGAAAGGACAGCAGTGTTGAACACCTGTCCGTCGGCCGTGACGCCGACCATCAGCACAAGAGGTCCGCCGAAGCCGACCACCGAAGACTTGACGGCATAGGCGACGACGTTACCTCCGTCAGACATGGTGTAATATTCAGAAGCCTGCCCTCCGACCTCGAGAGGTCTGGATTCGGAGATCTCACCGCCCTGTGGCAGCACTTTGGCGACAGAAGACTTTATAGCCTCTGATTCAGCCTTGGCGATAGGGTCTGCGGTGATGGCATAGACTCCGGCCAGCAATGCTGAGCACACGAGACAGACAAGCGTCAGACAGACCGACATGGTCATAAGATTCGATTTTGCAGCCATGGTCTACGCCCTCCCGAATTTTTTCTGATGGAACGCCCTGTCCAGAAGAGGAACAGTCGAATTCATTATGAGTATGGCGAAGCTCACACCTTCAGGATACGAGCCGAAGTACCTGATCATCATTGTGATAAATCCTATTCCGACACCGAATATGACACCGCCCTTGACGCTCATCGGAGAAGTGACGTAGTCGGTCGCCATGAAGCAGGCGCCGAGGAGAAGTCCTCCGGAAAGGATGTTGAAGAGCGGAGGAGTGAACTGAGCCGGGTCAACGGCCCAGAAGACAGCGGACACCGCTGCGACAGTCGCAAGGATGGAGATGGTGATCCAAGGCTTGATGACCTTGCGAACACAAAGATAGATGAAACCGACCAGGATGGCCACGGCGCAAACCTCTCCGGACGTGCCTCCGATGTTGGCGAAGGTCATGTCAAACCAGGAATAGTCATTGTTTGCCATGATCTCGCTGGTGCTTCCGCCCTGGAGAAGACCCTCCTTGATGATGCCGAGCGGAGTCGAGCCGGTGACGGCGTCGATACCGAACAGACCGTGAGGTATCTCCCAATGGGTCATGTAGGTCGGGAACGAAATCAGAAGGAACACTCGCCCGACCAGAGCGGGATTGAACACGTTCTGCCCGAGTCCTCCGAATGTCATCTTGGCGACTCCGATTGACACGACCGCACCGATAAGCACGATCCACCATGGGGTGCTGTACGGCAGGTTCAGAGCAAGCAGGAGTCCGGTGACGGCGGCAGACCAGTCCCCCACCGTGCTCCGGGTGTGCATAAGGTACTTGCAGACAAGATGTTCCACTGCCATGCAGGAGACCACGGAAGTCAGCAGGACCAGAAGTTCCTTCCAGCCGTAGAAGACCACCGAAACAATCACGGCAGGCATCAGGGCTATCACCACATCCCTCATCAGGACCTTGGTCGAAGTCCTGGAATGCAGATGCGGAGAAGGTGAAACCAACAATCTATCCATAGGGTTACTCATTTTTAGCTTTTGCTGCCTCTGCTGCGGCACGAGCGGCCGCGGCGCGGGCCTTGATGACACCCATCACCTGGCCGCGGGCCTGGCTGATGTTGTCTAGAAGAGGAATATAAGAAGGGCAGGAGTACAGGCAGCACCCGCACTGGATGCAGTCCTGGGCGGCATTCTTCTCCAATGCATCCAGGTCTCCGGCCTTGTAGAGACGGTTCAGCAGGAAAGGTTCAAGACCCATCGGGCAGGCATCCGCACACTTGCCGCAACGAATGCAGTTTCCTTCCTCATGCCTCCTCGTCTGCTTCTCTGTAAGCAGAAGAAGAGCGCCTGTTCCCTTGAGCGTGGCGGCATCAAGGTTCGCAACTGCCTTGCCCATCATCGGTCCTCCGCTGATCACCTTGGCGGCTGATTCAGGAATGCCGCCGAGAGAATCCAGGATGAACCTCAACGGAGTGCCCACCCTGACGAGAAGGTTGGCCTGGGACGGGAAGCACTCTCCTGTCACCGTGACAGTGTTGTCGATCAGAGGCTTGTTCTTCTGGACGGCGTCATAGACAGCCAGAGCCGTACCCACATTCTGAACGACCGCACCGACATCGATCGGAAGAGCCCCGGAAGGGACCTGGCGGTGCATCACGGCATCGATCAGCTGCTTTTCGCCTCCCTGCGGATACTTCTTCTTGAGAGGCATGATGTCTATTCCTGAATATTCAGAAGATAGCTTCGACAGCGATGCAACAATTGCCTGGACATGCTCCAGCGCCTCAGGTTTGTTGACCTCTATAGCGATGGTGGCCTGCGCCACACCAAGGACCTTCTTGATCAGAGCGGTTCCAACGACCACCTGCTCTCCTTTCTCGATGAGAGTCCTGAAATCGGACGTGAGGTATGGCTCGCACTCGCAGCCGTTGATGATGAGCCTCTCGCATTTCTTGCCCGGAGGCGGAGAAAGCTTGACATGGGTCGGGAAAGTTGCTCCTCCAAGTCCCACGATGCCTCCGAGACGTATTTTTTCAAGAATTGCCTTCGGGTCCTCAGGCAGTTCAGTGACAAGTGTGTCGGTCCGGTCGATGGATTCGAGCCATTCATCTCCTTCCACGGCGATTTCGATGCAGGTCTGGAAATTGCCCGCCAGATCCTGACGAGGTCCGACTGACACTACCTTACCGGACACGGATGAATGGATGAAAGCCGACATGAAACCTCCAGGTTCGGCAACCACCTGCCCGACCTTGACCTGGTCGCCAGGAGCCACGACCGGCTTGGCAGGAGCGCCTATATGCTGGGAGACAGAGAGATACACTCTCTCCGGCAAAGCCAGCGGAGTGATTGGACACTCTCTTGAAATCTTCGCGTCACAGGGATGGATTCCACCGATGGAAAAAGTATTCTTTGACATAGGTCAGTCCT
>JAKSJH010000120.1 GCA_024398315.1 Bacteroidales bacterium | reverse complement strand
GTGCCATAGTCTCTTACTCTTTACGTGGGTCAATATATTTAACTGCATCCTTGAAACGGCCATAGGTGCCCTTTGCCTTCTCGATGGCCTCAGGACCGGTAGCACCGCCCTTGAGAGCGTCCATGAGCTTGCCGAGGTTGACGAATTCGTAGCCGATGACCTCATTGTTCTCGTCGAGAGCCATCTTTGTGCAATAGCCCTCAGTCATCTCAAGATAACGGCTTCCCTTTGCCTTGGTTCCGTACATGGTACCGACCTGGCTGCGAAGGTTCTTGCCGAGATCCTCGAGGCTTCCGCCGATAGGAAGACCGCCCTCTGAGAAAGCGGACTGTGTGCGGCCGTAGACAATCTGAAGGAAGAGTTCGCGCATTGCTGTGTTGATAGCGTCGCAGACAAGGTCTGTGTTGAGAGCCTCAAGAAGGGTCTTTCCAGGAAGGATTTCAGAAGCCATTGCTGCTGAGTGGGTCATACCTGAGCATCCAAGAGTCTCGACGAGAGCCTCCTCGATGATGCCATCCTTGACATTGAGGGTAAGCTTGCAGCAACCCTGCTGAGGAGCGCACCAGCCGATACCGTGGGTAAGGCCGGAAATGTCCTTGATCTCTTTTGCATGCACCCATTTCCCTTCCTCAGGGATAGGAGCATTGGCGTGGTTGGCGCCCTTTGCAACGCAGCACATCTGCTGCACTTCTTTTGTGTAAATCATGGTTGTTTATCTGTACTTAAAAATCAGTTTCTAACTTGCAAATATAGTCATTATCTTTCAGATATCCGGCAATAATCATCGCAGCCGCACCGACAGTAGCGGCACATGGACGACTTTTGTAATATTCAGGAGTCCTGAAAGACGGTTCCGGACTTTCAAGGGCCTCCTGCTTCTTCTTCCCAAGCAGTTCGCGGCAGATGATGCTGCCCTTCTTCTCCTTGAAAGCAGAAGCGAAAGCCTGGACGAGCGCATAGTTGGCCGTCTTGGCGTCATGATCTTCCGGATTTACGGAAGGAGAGATGAATCCGGCGATCGCAGTCATTGCGGAAACGGTTCCGCAGACCTCGCGCATCTTCCCCATCCCGCCTCCGAAGCCGGAAGCGAATTTCAATGTGGTCTCCTTGTCAAGACCGGTTACATCCATGAATGCAAGAAGAACGGCCTGACAGCAGTTATAGCCGTCCAGGAAGTATTGTTCAGCGGTTTCCCGCCTCGTCTGAGGATCAAAAAGATCAGTCATTTTCCTTGAGTGATGAAGTGAATTCCTGAGCCCTTTCGTAACCGTCCCTCGGAGCCTTCCACATTGTCAGGAATACAATGACTCCTACAACTCCCACAATCAGGAAGGTGATGAATACGGAGCGCCAGCCGAAGTGGTCGGCGATGAAACCGACGCCAAGGGCGGAGAGAGCGGAACCGACATATCCGAATATTCCGGCAACACCATTGGCTGTCGCCGATGCTTCCTTGGTGGCCTGGTTGGCGGCGCCGATGCCGATGAGGGCCTGAGGGCCGTAGATGCAGAACCCGGAAAGGGCAAGAACAATCGTGCTAGGCACGACAGGCAGAGGGACAAGGGCGAATATTCCAAGGAAAATCACGGCTCCAAGCATGCAGAAGACACACATGTGATGTGACTTGCCCTTGAATATGTGGTCGGAGGCCCATCCTGCGAAGATGGTGCCCACGATGGCGGTCAGCTCGAAGACGGCGACTGACCAGGCCGCACCGTTGATGTTCATTCCCCTGTCCTCCGTAAGGAACTTCGGGCCCCAGTCCAGGACGCCCATCCTCAGGACATACACGAATATGTTGGCGATTGCAAGAGTCCAGATCCATCTGTTGCGGAAGACCATGTGGCTGAGGAACGCCTTGTGAGAGCCGGCCTTGCCGGAAGTTTCCTCCTTGCCGGTATGGGTGCCTTCAACCTCCGGAAGACCTACGCTCTGAGGAGTGTCCTTGAGACAGAGGAAGCAGAGGACCGCACCGCCCACGGCGATGATTCCCGGAATGAAGAAGCACCATTTCCAAGCCCCGTAATGGGTGGCGTAGGACATGACTCTGGCGGTCTGGTCAGCATCGGAAAGAGTGTCCCAGCCCTTTACGCTGGCGGCGAGATTGGCCGTGATCTGACTGACTATGTTGCTGTTGCCGGACATGTCCGCACCCATGTTCGTCATGATCAGGCCGCAGACGATGACGGCACAGAATGCACCTATGGAGTGTGAGGTGTTCCAGATGCTCATCTTTGTGGCGAGCTCGTTCGGAGCAATCCACTGAGGAAGCATCCTGGCGCACGGCGGAAAGCCGAATCCCTGGAAATACTGATTCAGGACTATGGTGACGCCCATCACCAGTATCAGCATATTCACGAGCTGCGGTCCCTCATGGACTCCAGTGATCATATAGGAGAGATCGATTCCGAAACCGAAACAGAAGTTGGCCAGCGCGCACAGCAGGAGACCTATCGCCATGAAAGTCTTGGTGCTCACCTTCTCGACGATGAATCCGTTGACAAAGCGGCTGAAGCCGTAGATCAGGGAGCCGATGGCTATGACGATACCGAAACTGGTGTTGGAGATTCCGTACTCGGCCGTGAGGCCGGGCATGGCGATGGAAAAGTTCTTCCTGACAAAATAATAGATCGAGTACACAATCATTGAAACTATGATCGTGTACCACTGCCAGGTCTTGAAATTCTTTTTCAGTATGCTCATGTCAGTGTCATTGTTCAAGCCTCTAAATTAATAAAAAACGGGCAGAAGACAAAACAGAAAAGACCCCGGAAGAATCTTCCAGGGTCCTATATTCAAATTGTGTAAGTCAGCTTACTTAACGAGGCAGACTGCAACACGGTTGGCCTCAGGAGTGTCGAATGGGTTGACAGTGTCACCGAAGTACTCAGTGATGATCCTGTCCTGATCGATACCTGCGTCAACGATAGCCTGAGCAACGACCTCTGATCTCTTCTGAGAGAGGAACATGTTTCTCTTGGCGGTACCGGTAGCCTTGTCAGCATAACCGGAAACGCGGACCTTGGTGTCAGGGTTAGCCTTGAGAGCCTCGACAACCTCGTCGATCTTGATCTGCTCGCATTCGCGGATGTCCCATGTGTTGATGATGAAGAGGACGTTGCGGGTGAGAGACTCAAACTGAGGCTCAACGACCGGCTGCTCGACAACTGGCTCTGGTTCTGGTGCTGGAGCAGGTGCTGGAGCAGGAACGACTACAGGAGCAGGTGCCGGCTTAGCCTTGCCGAATGCGAAGGTAAGACCTGCGAGAGCCTGAGGCTGGAAGTCAACCATGTCATCGGAAGACTTTGAGTTGAATGCCTGGCCGATGAAGCTTGAGTTGCCTTCGAGGTTGAGGCTGACGACATTGCCGAGTCTGATGTTAAGACCGAGACCGCCTCTGAGAGCGCCGAGGATCTTGCTGTCCTGCCAAAGGAGGTTGTCCTTAGGGAAATTGGCTGAGAGAGCGTTGGCCTCATCGTTGTTGAATGCATAGTTCATACCGCCACCCACGAAGAGATAAGGGTTGAGGGTACGGTCCCACTTGTAACCACCGAAGAGTGATGCAAGGTCGAACATGAAATCAAGAGCAGGCTCAGCATAGTTGTACTTGTAGAGCTTGTTGTTGATAGCGCCCTTTCCCTGGAGACCGCTGCAGTCGAGTCTCATTCCGAAGACTGGAGTGAACTGGTAACCAACAGCAATAGCGCCGGCAGGAGAAATAAGGTCAGAGAAATCCGTCTCACCTACAGTGTAGCCTGCGCCACCCTGGAGCTGAAGGAACCAATTACCCTTGAAATCAGCGGTCTGAGCACCAGCAACAGATGCGAAAAGTGCGACCCCTGCGATAACAGATAAGATACGTTTCATGGTATAAAAATGATATTTTAAAAAACTATTCGTCGAAACTCCCGTAAAAATACGATAATTATTTCATTTGTCAAAAAAAAGAGGAGCAAAGTGCATCTATTTCAACTGAAGACCGTCGTCTTTCAGGAGATAGAGGAGATCGCGGTCAACCTGCGGAGCAAGGGTGACTTCTGAAAGGCCAGGACAGTTCAGCAGATTGAGATTGTTGACCTTAGGACACTGGGAAAGGTCCAGGACCGTCAGAGGCGTATCGTCCACCCAAAGTCTGTAAAGATTCTGCTGGGCCTTGAGGTCCAGGGACTTCAGCCCGGTATGGGATGCAAAGATGAATGACAGGGCAGGAGACTTGGATACATCCAGTTTCGAAAGAGCAGGATTGTTCTCGCACTTGAGGACTTCAAGTGCAGGGCAGGCCAGGACAATCGACTGAGCCTTGATGGAAGAGCAGTTGAAATTCTTGAGTCCGGTGAAATATTCAATTCCATCCAGCCTGGAGATGTTCAGTTCGGAAATGTCCATCGAAGTGACGGATGCGGCCTCTTCCATTGAAATCTTCCCGTCCTTGTCCGCATCAAGCTTGGCCGTGCAGTAGACGCGGAACACGGAATCCTTGATTTTCTTTGCGACGTCATCAGTCTTTGACGGAGCGCTCGAACAGGAGCAGACCGCCAGGACGACCGATGCGAAAACTAAAAGTTTCTTCATATCAGCAGTAATGATAAGATTTTGTTTCAAACATTAATTCCAGTCATCGAATCCGACGCCTTCACCCTCTCCGCCAGGAACCACGTTCGGTCTGACGAGGATTTCGCAACGGTCTGTGCGGTTGCCGTCCAGGCTGGCAACCATGATGGTCACCTTGCCGGCTTTCTTAGCAGTCACGAGTCCCGTCTGGGAAACAGTGGCAATGGTGTTGTCGCTGCTTGTCCACTTCAGGTTCTGGTTCGAAGCGTTGGATGGATTGATTGTGGCGTTGAGAGCCAGGGACTCTCCAACCTTAAGTGCGGACTGATGCTTGTCGAGAGTGACGCTGGACACAGCGACAGCCTTGGCTGAGATGGTGCATGAAGCCTTGTACGCCTCGCTCCTGACAGCGAAGTTGCCCTCGCCTTCCTTGTTGTTTGCGGTCAATGTTATGTACCACTTGTTGGAACCAGGTTCATGATCCACTGAATATTCCTTGATAGGGCAGGAAATACCCACATTGAACTGCAGCTGCTCGGTAGCATTGGCAGGTTCGACCGTAGCCACAAGGACTTCAGTCTGGTTCAGAGCGAGATCCAGCCTCTTGGTCGAAAGAGTAATCTTGGTGACAGGTATGATTTCCTCCACGACTGTGACCGTACAAGTAGCCGAAACTCCGGATTTGGCAGTAGCCTTAATAGTAGCTGTACCGCCCGAGACTCCGGTCACCTTGCCGTTCGCATCGACCTTGGCCACAGCACTGTTGCTGGATGTCCAGGTGAGGCTCTTGTCCGAAGCGTCGTCCGGTCCGACGGTAGCGACCAGGGTTTCCGAGCCGCCAACTTCCAAAGTCAGGGAGGTGTTGTCAAATTTTACCGATGTGACATCATTCTTACCGACCACATGGAGCACGCAGGTCGCGATGACATCCCCGCTTCGTGCAACGATCTTGGCATCGCCGATTCCCAAAGCAGTGACATTGCCGGATGCGTCAACAGAGGCGACAGCAGGCTTGTTGGACAGCCACTCGATCTCTCCTGTAGCATCCGAAGGAGTGATCTTGAGCCTCATGGCATAATTCTGACCGACTGTCAAGGTGAGCTCGGTAGGAGTTATCTCTATTGCAGTGATAGGCTTGGATGCATTGATGACAGTGACCTTGCAGACCGCGGACTTGGTAGGATCAGCCTTGGATTTCGCTGTGATGTCCACATTGCCCAATGCGACGCCGGTGACATAGCCGTCGGCATCCACCGTAGCGACGGACGTATTGCTTGAAGTCCATGTCACACCCTTTTCGGTGACCGTTTCCGGAAGCACTGTGGCCTTGATCTGGGACTTCTGACCTATCGCGACAGAAAGAGTTGTCTTGTCCAATGTAACCTTCTCAACCGGTGCGATGACCGAGACCTTGCACTCGGCCGTCTTGGACTGGTCCTTCGTTGTTACAGTGACAACCGCATCGCCCAGACCCACGGCCTTGATCTTGCCGGAAGCATCTACAGTGGCGACCTTGGTGTTGCTGGACTTCCAGGTCACAGTCTTGTCAGTAGCATCCTCCGGACCGACAGTACATGCCAATGAATATGAATCTCCCACATAGAGACTGAGCGAAGATTTATCAAGCGTCACAGTCTTCACATGCTGGCTTACAGTGACGAGGCAGGTCGCCGTCACATCAGGATATTCCTTTGAATATACCTTCAGATTGACACTCTTGTCGCTCGGCTTCAGAGGAGTGAGCGTAACGGCGGTTCCGTTGACGCCGGAGACCTTGAGGACTTCCGGATCGGAGCTTTCCCAGACGAGAGTCTTGTCGGTTGCATCGTCCGGTTTGACCGTAGCGGTGAGAGTGAAGTTCCCGTCATCGACATAGGCGACGACGCTCTGCTTGGACAGGATGATTCCGGTGACAGGCACACGGACCACAAGTTTGCAAGTACCAATCTTGCCACCGTCATTGGATCTGGCATGGATGTTCACAGTTCCAGGAGCGACAGCCTTGACGACACCGCTGGTGTTGACAACGGCGACAGCCTCGTCATCGCTGAACCATGTAACACCCTTGTCAGAAGCTGTTTCAGGAAGCACGTTGGCAGAAAGCTGACTCTGCTCGCCAGGAGAAAGGACAAGTGTGGCTGGAGAGACGGTCACACCTTCGACAGGCTTGCTGACCGTCACGACACACTCGGCGAATACGCTTTCACTGACAGATGCAATTATCTTTGTCTGGCCGGACTTCACAGCGGTGACAGTACCGTCGGAAGTGACAGTGGCGACAGAGTTGTCTGCACTTTTCCACTCTACAGTCCTGTCAGTTGAATTCTCAGGATAGATTGTTGCGGTCAGTCCGGCAGACTCACCCTCGACAAGTTCAAGCGATTCGGAGGAAAGGTGAACGTGATTGGCTGAAAGATTGACTGTCAGCTGGCAGGTTGCGGAGATCTTTCCGTCCGAAGTGGTGACAGTGATTTTAGCTGACCCAGGGCCCTTCGCCGTCACTGTACCATTGGAAAGGACTTCAGCCACTTCAGAGTCAGACGAAGTCCACTTCAAACCCTCCACAATGGCGTCGGCAGGCATCACGGTAAGTTCAGGAACGAAGCTCTGTCCCACATAGAGGTCCTCCTTCGTGTCCGGAGTCAGAGACAGTGACTGAACCGGAACTGAAACCACGACTTCGCAGGTCGCGACATAACCTCCGTCAACAGTTGAGGCATAGACAGATGCCTTGCCTGGTCCCACTGCGACAACCTTACCGTCCTGTGTGACTGTCGCCACCTCAGGATCGGAAGTTCCCCAGGTGATCAGCTGGTTGGACGCATCTGCTGGAGAGACAGTCGCTTTCAGAACAACGGATTCGCCTTTTTTCAGAGAAAGGAATGTCTGATCAAGTTCAATCTTCTCTACGGATGCACCAATCGTCACGACGCAACGATCTTCAAAAGCACCGTCATCGGTCTTGACGATGACTTCAGCGCTGCCGACGGAAACACCAGTGACTGATGCTGTACCATCAATATTTTCAGTGAGTTCCACTGATGAGTTGCTTACAGACCAGATCACTTTCTTATTGTCGGCGTTATCAGGTGAGACAACAGCCTTGAGGACGAACTTCTCGCCCGGAACAAGCATCTGGCTCTGCTTGTCAAGTGTCACCGAAGACACGGGAACAGGCTCACTCTGGCAAGAAAAGAGAATGAAGACCAAAGATATGAGTAAAA
>JAKSJH010000012.1 GCA_024398315.1 Bacteroidales bacterium | reverse complement strand
GGCGAGAACTGTGTTGTTGCAGCATCCCTTTGCGTCCTCGAGGTTCTCGAGAGCCTGCTCGTAGTTGCCGGTGAGGATGTCGATGACACCCTGGTTAGCCTTTGAAGTAGCGGTGCCGGCCTTCTTGAAGTACTGGGCGGCGGTCTTGTAGTCGCCGTTTCTGAGAGCGAGGACACCAAGAGCGTTCTGGTAGTCGCTGTCTCTGTTCTCAACAGCAGCGAATGCCTTCTCAGCAGCCTTGAGGTCACCTGAGTTCATGATTTCGGCAGCGAGGTTGAACCTTGCGGCGTCGCTGTCGAAGTTCTTGATGGCCTGGTTGTAGAGCTTGGTCTTGGTTGCGAGGTCCTCAACGAGGGTTGCAGCGTGGAGAAGAGCAGGCTCGTCAAGCACGTCGCTGTTGTTCTCGATCATTTCGAGAAGCTCCTCGGTGGTGTAGTTCTTGAACTCGACGTTAGCGATGAACCTTGCGCGGCGGAGTTCTGGAAGGACGTCGCTCTTGAGCTCGGTGTAGATTGAAGACATGTTCTTGATCTCGCTCTCACGGACAGCAGGGTCGCTGTACATGGAGAGGACGCGGAGGATAAGGTCCTTGTCCTCGATGTCAGAGTTCTGGACGAGCTCCTGGAAGCCTTCCCAGTCCTGACCGACGCTCTTGACCTCAGGGTCAGCGACGTCTACGTTCTTCATGACCTTGTCCCAAGCCTTGTCAGCGGACTTCGAACGCTTGTCAGAAAGCTTGTCGTTGAGCTTCTCGCCACCGTCAGGTGATGCGTAAGCGACGACCTCGGTGCCGATGAGAGTCTTCCTCTCGTTGTTCTTGATCTCGTCGAGAGCGCTCTTGAAGTTCTTGATGGAAGCTCCGGTGAGCTGCTTTGACTGTACGTCGGCGGAGTTGATGTTGTACATGATCTGGCCCTCAGCGGTCTGCTTGAGGATAGCCTGGTAGCCGTCAGCCTTGAGAGGAGCCTGGCCCTCGCCCTTGACAAGCATGTAAGTGGTGTTGAGACCGTCAGCGACCTTCTTTGAAGGAAGCTTGAAGGACTTCTTCTTGAACTTGGCGACACCGCGGAGGACAAGTTCGCACTGCTCCATGCCCTTCTCGTAGTTGAAGCTGAGCTTTTCGTTGACGACACCGCCTGCCTTAGCGACCGGCTTGTAGTTGTCCTTGACCTTCTCGCCCTGGTACATGAGCGGAGCCATGGCCTGCTCGCCACCTTCGTAGACGAGGACAGGGGTCACTGCGAGAGTGGCCTTTGGATGGAAATATTTGGCAGGGTAGGTGACCGTGACGGTAGGTTCGATCTTGCCGCCGACACATTCGAGGACTGCCGGGTTGCAGGTGACGACTACATTTTCAGCCATGTCTGCCATCTTCTTTGCAGAAGAGCAAGCCACTGCAGCCATACCAAGGACTGCAACGGCCATCATTTTGAGAACTTTGTTCATTTGTTTTTTATTGTAATAATGTTAATAGCCACGGTTGTGCGCATAATTGAACAAATATAGACATATTTTTTGTAACTTTGTCATATTATGTGAATATTCGGTGCGACAAAGTCACTTCGGCCTTGTTGGCGACCGTAAAGACGACTCAGATGGATTCAGCTGAACTTCAAAGATTAAAGAACCAGTACGACATCATCGGCAACGATGCCGCACTCAACAGGGCGCTCGAGATGGCCGTGGCCATAGCTCCGACCGACCTGACAGTGCTTGTCACCGGCGAGAGCGGAGTCGGAAAGGAGAACATACCGAACATAATCCACAGATACAGCACCCGCAAGAACGCCAAGTACTTCGCAATCAACTGCGGAGCTATTCCCGAAGGGACGGTCGACGCGGAACTCTTCGGTCACGTCAAAGGAGCCTTCACCGGAGCGGTGGAGACCAGGAACGGCTATTTCGAGGAATATGACGGAGGCACTCTCTTCCTGGACGAGATCGGCGAACTGCCCGTGTCCACCCAGGCGAAGCTCCTGAGGGTGCTCCAGAGCGGAGAGTTCGTAAAGGTGGGTTCCTCCAAGGTCCAGAAGACGGACGTGAGGGTCATCGCGGCCACCAACCGCAACCTTCTCCACGATGTCTCCAGGGGCAAGTTCAGGGAGGACCTCTACTACAGGCTCAACGCCGTACAGATTTCCATGCCTTCCCTGCGCTCGCGCAAGGAGGACATCTATCTTCTCTTCCGCAAGTTCTCATCTGACTTCTCCGAAAAATGGGGACTCACCAAGGTCAGTCTGACCAATGATGCGATCGACCTTCTCATCGGCTACCGCTGGCCCGGCAACATCCGCCAGCTCAAGAATGTGGCCGAGGCAGTCACCGCCTTGGAGTCCAGGAAGATGACTCCCGGTTCCAGCCGCTGCGTGATTGACGCCCTCACTCTTTCTGAATATATGCCCAAGGAGGACACCACCCTCCTTCCTGCGGCTCCTGCCGATGTCAGAGGAGGGGAGTCGATGCCTGATTCTGACAAGCAGATGATAATCAAGGCCATATTCGACCTCAAAGGTGAGATTGACGCTCTCAAGGCCAGGCTGGATTCTGTTCCGCCGGCAGCTCTTCCAGTAGCGGCCGGTCCCGAGCCGGACGAGGCTGAGTGGCAGGGGATGGGGGCCCCCGTTCCTGCTGACAGCATAGGGCGCACGATGGACATCGCTGTCCCTGAGGAAAAAACTCCGGAGGACCTCTCTCTTAAGAAGACCAATCTGGAAAAGGCCATGATGGCCCTTGAGAAGCACGGGGGCAACCGGAAGCTCGCCGCAGACGAACTCGGCATCTCGGAAAGAACCCTGTACCGGTGGATAGTCAGATACGGACTGGACACAAAACCAAACAAGTGATGCGGATGAAAACCAGACTTTCCATGCTCCTTACCTGTCTGTGCACCCTTCTCCTCTCCGGGTGCGCCTATGTGAACTATTCATTCTCAGGAACTTCCATTGACACCGATGTCAAGACGGTGACGGTCAACTACTTCGGCTACAAGGCCCTCAAGGTCAACCCGACCCTCAGCAACGACCTCACCGAGGCCATGAGGGACAAGTTCAAGAAACTGACGAAACTTGAGGAGGTGGAGATGGACGGAGACCTCGAGATAGAGGCCGAAGTCACCGGCTATGAGGTCAGGGCCGCCTCGGTCTCAGCGGACGAAGTCGCCGAGCGCAACCGTCTGACGGTCTCCGTGAAGCTGAAGTTCACCAACAGGAAGCATCCTGAGGAGGACCTTGAGAAGAGCTTCTCTGCCTTTGCCGACTATGATTCGACGAACTCTCTGGATGCTGTCGAAGCATCATTGTGCGAGGAGATTGTTGAAAAGCTCGCGGAAGACATGTTCAACGCCTGCGTGGCCCAGTGGTAGCAATGACTATGGAAGGACAGAAACCGCAGCTTGAATCCCTGTCGCTGGATTCCCTTGCCGGGGTGGTGGGGGCATACCCGTGGTTCGGAGCCGCACGCATCGAACTCTGCCGGCGGATGGCCTCCCTGGGAGGAAGCGACTGGGGCGTCGAGGAATATTCAGATGCCGCGATGTACCTTCCTTCAAGGGGCAAGGTGTTCGCAATCATGCGCTCGGCCAGGAACTGCGACTACTCCGACAAGGACCTCACCGACCTTCTCAAGAAGTACATAGCTCCTTCTTCTGTTCCTGAAACATCTCCAGCTGCGGCTCCGGCAGCAGTCCGCGCCGCGGAACCGGCCGTGGCCGCTTCCGCCCGTGAGGCTTCCGCCAAGGGCATGCGCATCCCTGCCTTCCCGGAGATCGGAGGCTACCGCCGGACCGTCCGTCCTGCCGGAGGGGATTTTTTCAGTTCGGATGAATATGAGAGCGTCCGCCGCGAGGAGGACAACTTTTTCACATCATTCCGCGCTGAGCGTCAGAAAGAAGAGGACAACCGCGCCTGGGAGGACCCGGAACTGGGATTCTGTACCGAGACTCTTGCCGGAATCTATGCCGAACAGGGGTATTTTGCTGAGGCAAAGAAGATTTATTCAAAGCTAATCTTGCGATATCCGGAAAAAAGTGCTTACTTTGCATCCCTTATTGAAAAATTGCAACTTGAAAATTAAAAAATAGAGAATATGGTTCTGTTCACAATCCTTACAATCTTGATTGTCATTGTCGCCATCCTTCTTTGCATTGTAGTCCTTCTTCAGAATGGAAAGGGCGAAGGAATGGCCAGCAATTTCATTTCAGCCAACCAGACCCTCGGTGTCAGGCAGACCGCCGACATCCTTGAGACCATCTCATGGGTCCTTGTGACGTTCATCCTCGTGGCTTCGATCGTCACTTCAATCGCCACCACCCGCAGGACGACCGACGGTGTCGACATCACCGACAAGACCGAGCAGACCACCACTGAGTTCCCTTCACCTGTGGATCAGGCTGCACCGGCCCAGGAGATTCCTGCAGAGCCGGCCAACTAGCCTCTGACATTTTGTCAGTCCGCCTTGAGCGGAACATAATTTGACTTTCATGCCGTCGGACCGGAAGGTCGGACGGCTTTTTCGTGCCTTGTCACCAAGGTGGAAGCGACAGTCCGGGCCGGTCGGATATTCCTTAAGGAATGATGAAAAAATAAGTTGGTAAAGATTTATGAAAGATTGTTTATGGATTTTGAATATGGAATGAAGGAGCGTAGCGGGCTACGTGACTGAATGACATGTTCAAAAGACAAAACAAGATTCATAAAGATTACCAGATTATTTTTTAAGAATGACTAAGAAGAAAAGATTATGGAAAACAAGACAGCGAATCTGCAGTTTCTGCCGAAGTACGCCCTCGACCTGAACGACAGGGCGGCCAAAGGCAAGCTCGATCCCGTCATCGGGAGGGATGAGGAGATCAGAAGGGTCCTTCAGATTCTCAGCAGGAGGACCAAGAACAATCCTATTCTTGTAGGAGAGCCGGGAGTTGGAAAGACGGCGATTTCGGAAGGGATCGCCCGCAAGATCGTCGACGGTGACGTGCCGGAGAACCTCAAGAGCAGGAAGATATATTCATTGGACATGGGTGCGCTGATCGCAGGCGCGAAGTATCAGGGTGAGTTCGAGGAAAGGCTCAAAGGGGTCGTCAAGGAGGTTGTGGACAGCGACGGGGAGATCATCCTCTTCATCGATGAGATCCACACCCTTGTCGGTGCCGGCAGGACTTCGGGGGCAATGGATGCCTCCAACATCCTCAAGCCGGCCCTTGCCCGCGGCGAGCTCCGCACGATCGGTTCCACCACTCTGGACGAGTACCAGAAGTATTTCGAGACGGACAAGGCTCTGGAGCGAAGGTTTCAGATGGTGATGGTTGACGAGCCGACTCCGGCCGAGTCCATCGCGATCATGCGCGGTCTCAAGGAGAAATACGAGAACCACCACAAGGTCAGGATCGAGGACGACGCACTGATCGCCGCCGTCAACCTCTCGCACCGCTACATAACCAACCGTTTCCTTCCGGACAAGGCGATCGACCTCGTAGACGAGGCCGCTTCAAAGCTGCGTCTTGAGATGAATTCGGTGCCGGAACCTATCGCCGAGCTTGACAGCGACATCCGTCAGCTGGAGATTGAGAAGGAGGCCGTCAAGAGGGAGGGAACTTCGGTCAAGATGGACAGGATTGAGTCTGAACTTGCTCAGAAACAGGCTCAGAGGTCTGTCCTGATGAAGAAATGGGATGAAGAGAAGTCTATTCTGACCTCTCTGCAGGAGGCCCGTCAGAGCATTGAGGACAGCAGGACTGCCGCTGATGCAGCCGAGAGGGCAGGGGACTATGGAAAAGTCGCGGAACTGCGCTACGGCAAGATTGCTGAGGCCCAGAAGAAGATTGATGAACTCACCGCTCGCCAGGCTGCCATCGAAGACCCTATCGTGACCGAGGCCGTAACCCCTTCGGACATCGCCGAGGTGGTGGCCAAGTGGACCGGAATCCCTGTCCAGAAGATGCTCGAGAGCGAAAAGGCCAAGCTGCTCCGCATCGAGGAGGCCCTTCACGCAAGGGTCGTGGGGCAGGACCAGGCCATCCAGGCCGTTGCCGATGCGGTGCGCAGAAGCCGTGCCGGGCTTTCCAACGAGAAGCGTCCGATCGGTTCGTTCCTCTTCATGGGAACAACCGGAGTCGGCAAGACCGAACTTGCCAAGGCGCTTGCGGAGTTTCTGTTCAACGACGAGACGATGATGACCCGCATCGACATGAGTGAATATCAGGAACGTCACACCGTCAGCCGCCTGGTCGGTGCGCCTCCGGGATATGTGGGTTACGACGAAGGCGGCCAGCTGACCGAGGCGGTCAGGCGCAAGCCTTATTCAGTCATCCTTCTGGACGAGATCGAGAAGGCGCATCCGGATGTGTTCAACGTGCTGCTGCAGGTGCTTGACGACGGCCGTCTCACCGACAACAAAGGCCGCACCGTAGACTTCAAGAACACTATCCTGATCATGACTTCCAACGCAGGTTCGGACATCATCCAGTCCTGCATGGAGAACCTTCCTGAAGTGGGTGGTCCTGATGCGGACCCTGCCGGGGAGATGAACCGGATCTCCCGCCGCAGGGAGATGCTGGATGACTGCTCGAAGAAGGTGATGGACGTGCTGAAGATGACTGTCCGTCCGGAATTCCTCAACAGAATCGACGAGGTGATCATGTTCGATCCGCTCACCCGCGGCGACATCCGTGAGATCCTCCACATTCAGATGAAGCAGCTCTCCGACCGTCTTGCCCAGGACGAGGTGGCCATCAGTTTCACTCCGGCTTTCGAAGACCACATGGTCGAGGCCGGCTACGACCCAGCTTACGGTGCGCGTCCTGTCAAGAGGGTGATGCAGAGGGAGCTGGTGAACCTTCTCGCAAAGGAGATCCTCGCCGGCAGCATCCGCAAGGATTCCGCGATCGAAGTCGACGCCGTGGCTGACCGCATCGTCCTGCGGAACGTCTGATCCGATTCTGTCTTTCACTTCCCTTCTACGTCATTGCGGCTCCTGTTGCTCCCGTCTAGCGGGCCCTTCTCCGTCATTGCGGGTTTGACCCGCAATCCCCTGCGCCGGAGGACAGGTAGTGAAATTTCTCCGTCGTCGCTTCTCAGCGTCGCAGACCCTTATTTCCCTCAGGGGGTCTGCGACGGGCGGTCAAAAAGCCCACCTGACTATCAATTACTTACAAAACGGAGCGTCGCAGACCCCACACTCGTTTCGAGGGTCTGCGACGCTGAAGCATAATTGTAGCGTATCGATACCTAAAGTTAGCAGTCAACGGAAACTGAAAACGAGCGTGCTCATTCTCGGAATCCATGCTGACGAGAGTCCCTTTCCGGAACTGTTTCATGTATTCTCTCGAAAGATCGGTCTTCTTTGAATATTCATCAATTTACTCAACTTAAATAAGCATCTTCAAGACCGAATGACCGTATGAGGCCGGCATATTCGGAATATAGTTCTGCCGGTATTCCGTCGTCGTCCATTATGCCTTCCAGATGTATGCCGGTGCGGCTTTTCAGAAGTTCCGGATGATAGGTATCTTCCGGTGTATGCTCCGTATTGTCTTCTATTGCATTGCGCCCTTCGTCATCTCTTGGATCATATTCCAATCCATTGTCTGCATAATACCCTTGACCAATGTTCTGTTCAATGATATCAAGGATTATGGTATCTTCTTCCTCTTCACAGTCGCGTACAGATTCCGGTTCCATTCTCCAATAAATCATCTGGGCGGTGGCAATGTCTGTTCCGGCCTGTGACACAACATATTCAAGAATTTTCTTGGGATTATCAAAGTTCCAGGACAATAGAACTTCATGTGTGCGAAAGGCTGAAGCCCGGCTGAAATAATCGACGAACAATTCTGTCAGACGAGCATCGAACAGTTCACTTTCATCCTCTTCATTATTATCCGAAGGTGGACATGCACCTGCAGCGGTCTGTGGTTTGTCATCTCGTTGTTGTCCTGCTTCATTACAGGAGGGTAATGATCCATTAATGGATTGATGGTCCTGGATGGAACTGCTTATTTTCATGGGGAATAATATTTTATGGCACCGTCCGCAAGATAGGAATATTCCGCAAGAGTTGAGCCGCCGCGGGAGATTTTTTTTCGTCAGCCCGATGGCGTTGTACTCCAAGTCGAGCCCCGAGAGGCCGTCGTGGGTGACGTTGCCGTCGGCGTCGTAGGTGGTTGACTCTGCCGGTGTCCGGCCTGCTCGATGTCAGTCGGCGAAGTCGAGCTCCTTGATGAGCTTGCGCTGGCCGGCGTACCTGTCGAGAATCCAGAGAACGAAGCGGATGTCGCAGTTGACGCACATGCCGTAGCCGGACGAGTAGGAGACTTCGGATGCCAGGGACTCCCTGTTGCGTCCTGTGACGATGCCTACCAGGGCCCCGTCCTTGTTGAGGACCGGACTGCCCCAGCTGCCTTCGGACACGTCGGCATTGGTCAGGAAATCGACGACCATCGAGTTGGGCTGGTTCTGGAGGGTGGAACTCCACTTGCCCCATTTCCCTTTCTCAAGCAGGGACAGGAACCGTCCGTCGAGACGGAATTCCTCATTTGAAGGATCCTGCTTCTGGAGTATGCCTGCCGGGGTCGAGAACCACTGGCAGATCAGCCCGTCGTGAGGCTGGTACCCCGCCACATAGCCGTAGGACAGGCGCATGGTCCCGTCGGCGTCGGGGTACTGGTCGACTTTCCGGTCCACGTTCATCCAGTACAGAGCCCTCTTGTATTCCTTCTCCAGATCCTTTCTCCTGAGGCTTGCAAGGTAATATTCATCCCGACGGCCTCTGGTCTCCATGACAGGCCCCGTCAGGAACTGGAGGAGTGGGTCTTCCCTGATCTGGTCGACGGTGGTCACAGCCCGGACGGAATCCTCGGATGAGATCACGCTCCTTTTCCAGAGGTAGTCGGCCATGGACTTGAAATCGCTGTCGAAGCGGTCCAGAAGCGTCTGCTGCCAGGACGTGTAGTAGTAGCAGTCAAGGTCGCTGAAATAATTTTCGCAGGCATATTCGAACAGAGCCTTCTCAACTTTCTGGTCGGTGGTGGCGAGACCTTTGAGCAGCAGGCCTCTTGCCTCGTCGAGGCTGTCGCATCTGCTGGCGGCGAGGAGATAGTCTCCGATGAAAGTGCCCTCGGAGAGGCTCTCCCTCCAGAGGATCCTGTCCCTCTCGAACTCAACGGCCTTCGTGCGGTTGCTCCTGATATCTTCTGACAGCCCGCCCCAGATTGAGGAATACAGGTCCTTTGACCCGATCCATGTCCGGAGCTCCTCCGCTGTCCTGGACTTGCTGTCCTTGACCATGAACCTTGCACAGCCGTCCGCTATTCCGAGGCCGGTCTTCTGCCGGTTGGAAAGGCTGAATATGCGCTCTGAATATTTCCTCCCGGCTTCAGGGTCTGCTTCCGTCAGCCTCCTCAGCAGCTCTATCCTCCGTCCTCGTATGGCGGAAGTCATCGGCAGATCCACTTCCTCCAGGATTCCGGCTCCGGTTTCGGAGGAGTACCTGTCGGAAGTCTCCGGGAAACCGAGGACCATGGTGAAATCCATGGCATCATAGCCCTGGCGTGACAGTTTCAGGCAGTTTTCTTCTTTTGCCGGACGCCCGTCCTCGTAGATTCTGAGCAAGGCGAAGTCGCAGGTCTGTCCGGGCCATTCCAGTCTGTCGGTCATGCCTCCGAAATGGCTTATGCACTCAGGCGGAGCGGCCACCAGCCTCACGTCGTCGTAGATTTTGTACTGGGATATGTAGCATCTTTCTTCCGACCAGACGCTGCTGAACTTGCTGACGAGGCCTTCGGACTGGCCGGAATACCGGCGCTCCATGGTCTCCTTGATGATCCCGGCGTCGTATGTCCTGCCGCTTGCGCCCAGTTCTTTCTTTAGCTGCTTGACTTCGGCGGTCACGTCGATGACCTTCTTCAGGAAGCAGACTGTCTCCCCTTCGACAGGCAGCTCCTTCTCCCTGTCAGTGGCCCAGAAACCTTTTTCCAGCAGGTTGTCCTCCGGAGAGCAGAGAGCTGCGACGTCCCCGTAGATGCAGCTGTGGCTGGTGAGGATGAGACCGGAGCCGGAGATCAGACTTCCGCTGCCGTGGAATCCGATGGAGACCACGGCGCCGGCCAGACTGCTCTGCGGTGAGTCAGCATTGTAGATTTCTGCAGGAGACAGGGCCAGACCCCTCTCCTGCATGTTTCTGAACAAGGCCTCCCGTATGTCCTGGACCAGCCACATGCCTTCGTCGGCCGCAGCCTCGAAAGAGGCAGCGACGAGAAGGAGGGCGGATAGCAGAAGGTGTCCGAAGGTCTTCATCCTCAGGACTTAGCGGTTGCGGATGACGTCGCCGTGGTCCTTGACTACGGCTTCCTTCCACTTGTCCGTGTAGCCAGGCTGGGTGAGTCCGGCAGGTGTTCCATCGTGGTAAGGGCTGTGGCGGAAGCTTCCGTCCGCCTCCTGGGCCTTGACGTTGCCGTCGATGAACTTGACCAGCAGGGTCTGCTCCAGGGCCACCCAGCTTTCGAACTGAGCCTGCGCCGTGGAGACTGAATATTCAGTCAGCATCTTGCGCACAGGAGCGAACCAGTCCTTGCTGTCCACGCCCTTCTTCTGAGCCTTCGGCAGGATCTGTGAATATGCTTCCAGAGCCTTTGCGTCCATTTCCTTGACTTTGGTCCGCAGCTGGTCGTTCTCGAAGGAATCGATGGCTTCGCGGACCATCGGGGCCATCAGGTTGTAGGCCTTGTAGCAGGCGTTGGTGACCCTGTTGTTCATCCAGAAGGAAGACGTAGGGGAGTAGTGGAGAAGGTCTCCGTTGCCGACCCTGAAGCAATCAGGAACCATGTCGGTGTTGGTGTAGATCGGTGTGACATAGGAGGTTGCGGCATCGTCGGTGCCGAACCAGATGAGGCCGCCGATAAGGTCAGGAAGGTCAGGCCTGGCCTGTCCTACGAACCAGAAGCCGGTCTGCTGGGTGGCGATGGCCCTTTCGTTGAAATATTCCCAGCCGTTGTATTCGAAGCTCATCGGCCTCCATCTGTACGGGAGTGCGTTGCCGCCGGCTCCGATGTTGGTGGTCATGTCGAGCGGCGTGCCCTCGAAGTGGTCGCGCATAACGTCGGCCACGTCCTTGACGGAGATCTTCCTTGACGGCTTCACGAAGAGAGGAAGCCTGTGCTTGAGGTTGAGGCCGGTGATGTAGTCGTAGTAGTCGGATGCTTTCTCGGTGATGGTCTTTCCGTCCTTTTCGTAGGTGAAGACTCCGTCGCAGAGGATGTTGAAGGCGCTCCATGCCCTGGCGTCGCAGCCGCGGACGGTAGGGTAGTCGTAAGGACAGTAGGCCTCGCTGAAATCGAAGTCCTCGTCCTTGCCTGAGAAGTAGCCCTGCTCTCTGGCGAAGGAGATCACGTCAGGGGCGTAGAGGCAGTTCTCGCTGTCGTTGAGAGGGAAAGTCTGGATGCGGGCCTGGTTGGCGTGGGAGCAGATGTAGCCGTCAGGAATCCTCCTGGCGACCCAGACCATGCCTTTCCTCAGGTTCTTCCCGTCCTTGATGTCCATTCCCTTGCCGATGAGGTCCATGACCCAGCACTCCTCCTTGTCCGCGATCGAGAAGCTCTCGCCCTCGGATGCGTAGCCGTAGGTGTCGGCGAGGTCCACGATGACCTGGATGGCTTCACGCGCGGTCCTTGCTCTCTGGAGAGTGATGTAGATCAGGGAGCCGTAGTCCATTACGGCGGTGGTGTCCATCAGTTCCAGCCTTCCTCCCCAGGTGGTTTCGCCGATGATGAGCTGGTGCTCGTTCATGTTGCCGACGGTCTTGTAGGTGTGTGAGGCCTGAGGAATCTCTCCCATAGGCTTGTATGTGTCCCATTCCGTCACCTTGAGCATCTCGCCGGGCTTCCAGTCGGCCGCCTTGTTGAAGTACAGTTCGCCGTAGAGAAGGTGGGAGTCGGCGGCGTAGGAGACCATGGATGAGTTGTCGGCGCTGGCGCCTCTTGTGATGATGACGTTGGTGCAGGCGAGGCATCTGATGCCTGCGACGGCTGAAAGGGTCAGCGCAACCGCTGCGCAGAGGATGGATTTCTGGCTCATTTTGTGAATATGCGAATAATGTCTATTTTTGTTAGTTGTGTTTACACTTTGTAAATATATGAAATTTTGATGACTATTATGAACAATATCAGACACAAGATTGCAGTTGCCGCGGGGGTGGCGGCTGTTTCAATCCTGGCGTTCGTCGCTTCGGCTCAGGAACAGAAGAAGTCCAACGTCAGTCCGGAACAAGAGAAGAAGATGACCGAATTCATCCAGACACAGGTTGAAAGACTGACTGACAATCTGAATCTTGAGACCTGGCAGACCTTTTATGTAGATTCGATCATGAACCACGACATGAGGGCTCTTCAGGAGGAACTGGCCGACCTGAGCTCCGCTAAAGTGTCCAACACTGAGATCTATGTCAAGGTCAACGACAAGTGGAACGAGAAGATCTACAATTCGATGAAGGCTGTCCTGAACGAGACCCAGTGGGCCCGCTATCTCAAAATGGGAGCTGGAAAGGACAAGAAAATGAGGGACAAGAGGGCCGCAAAGGCTGCCGCGAAGTAGTTTTTCCGATGCTTTCTGCCGGAAATTCGTTATTTTTGCAAACGTTATGAAAGAAAGAATAGAACAGCTGCTTGCCAAGGTCCGTGACCTGAACTGCAAGAACGCCAAGGAAGTCGAGGAAGCCAGAGTCGCCCTACTCGGCAAGAAAGGAGAGATAACCCGTCTTTTCGAAGAGTTCAGGAGCTTCCCTCCTGAGGTCAAGAAGGAATTCGGACGTACCATAAACGAACTCAAGCAGGCCGCGGTGGCCAGAATCGAGGAGCTCAAGTCCTCCACCGCCTGCACCGAAGAGGCCACCGGCCCGAAGGAGGACCTTTCGATGCCGGGCACTCCGTACGAGCTCGGTTCGAGGCATCCTGTCTCGATTGTCCGTCAGGAGATCGTCGACATATTCAGAAAGTTCGGCTACGATGTTGCTGAGGGTCCTGAAATCGAGGACGACTACCATGTGTTCGAGGCTCTGAACTTCCCTCTCAACCATCCGGCGAGGGACATGCAGGACACTTTCTTCGTCTCCGCAGGCCATCCGAACCCGCTACTGCTCAGGACCCACACTTCTTCCGTGCAGGTCCGCGCCATGGAGAGCATGAAGCTTCCTATCAGAGTCATCTGCCCTGGACGAGTGTTCCGCAACGAGGCCATCTCCGCCCGCGCGCACTGCATATTCCACCAGGTTGAGGGACTCTATGTCGACGAGAACGTGACTTTCGCCGATCTCAAGCAGGCGATCCTGCTTTTCGCCCGCGAGATGTTCGGCCCGGAGACTCAGATAAGGATGAGGCCTTCCTACTTCCCGTTCACCGAGCCTTCCAGCGAGATCGACGTGAGCTGCAACATCTGCCACGGCAAGGGATGCAACATCTGCAAGGGTACGGGCTGGCTCGAGATCATGGGATGCGGAATGGTTGACCCCAACGTCCTTGAGGCTTCCGGCATAGACAGCAGCAAGTACAGCGGTTTCGCGTTCGGAATGGGACTTGAGAGAATCGCTATGCTCAAGTGGCAGGTCAACGACCTCCGCCATTATTTCGAGAACGACCTCCGTTTCCTCTCCGAGTTCAACACTTCGCTCGAGGTCTAGATTTCTTCGGGAATCCGGTCAAATATTCAAGTAATGCACTTGCTATATAATAAGTAGTAATGGCGGAAAAGGGTTTAAAAGCTCTTTTCCGCCAAATTTGAATGTTTTTTTGTCAGTTTTTAGTGTCGCTTGAATTTTATTGTGTCTATATTTGCGGCGCTCAAAAAGCATAGTTTCAGCTGTTGAGCGTTTTTTTTGCCCGAGATTTTAAAACGAAACAATAGTATTTTAAAACATTATGGAAAATTTGTTCTATCTGGTGCCAGCGGCATCATTGATCGCACTGCTTTTCGCGTGGATCTTCTACCACAAGATGAAGCAGGAAGATGAAGGAACTCCTACCATGAGACAGATCGCACAGTTTGTCCGTGAGGGAGCCATGGCTTATCTGAAGCAGCAGTACAAGGTGGTGATCATCGTGTTCATCATCCTTGCAGTCTTCTTCGCAATCCTCGCTTATGGATTCGGTGTCCAGAATCCTTGGGTTCCGTTTGCATTCCTTACCGGAGGTTTCTTCTCAGGTCTTGCAGGTTTCATCGGAATGAAGACCGCCACATTCGCTTCAGGCCGTACCGCCAATGCCTGCCGCACTTCTCTTAACGGTGGCCTCAAGGTGGCCTTCCGTTCCGGTGCCGTCATGGGTCTGACCGTTGTGGGGCTCGGACTTCTTGACATCGCTCTCTGGTGGATTGTCCTCAATCTCTGCGTCAATGAGGCTTCTGAGGCTCAGAAGCTCGTTGTCATCACCACCACCATGCTTACCTTCGGAATGGGCGCATCCACCCAGGCTCTCTTCGCAAGAGTCGGTGGCGGTATCTACACCAAGGCCGCTGACGTCGGTGCTGACATCGTCGGTAAGGTCGAGTCCGATCTCCCTGAGGACGATCCTCGCAACCCTGCCACAATCGCTGACAACGTCGGTGACAACGTCGGTGACGTCGCCGGTATGGGCGCAGACCTTTATGAAAGCTACTGCGGCTCCATCCTCTCGACAATGGCTCTCGGTGCTTCTGCATTCTATGCAGCTGGTCCTGCAATGCAGACCAAGGCCATCCTCGCTCCTATGCTCATCGCCGCTGTAGGTGTCATCCTCTCAGTCATCAGCATATTCACAGTCCGCACCAAGGAAGGCGCCGGCATGGCACAGCTCCTCAAGTCAATGAGCTTCGGTACCAACATGGCCGCCATCCTCAGCGGTGTCGCATCATTCGGCATCCTCGCCCTCGTCTTCGGAACAGGCGACAGCAACTGGTGGCACTTCTCCCTCTCCGTTCTTGCCGGACTTCTCGCCGGTGTGATCATCGGAAAGGCTACCGAATACTACACATCACACTCATACCGTCCTACTCAGAAGCTCGCTGAGAGCTCTGCCACCGGTCCTGCTACTGTCATCATCAGCGGTGTCGGTCTCGGTATGCGTTCAACTGCAATTCCTGTCGTCACTATCGGTGCCGCCATCGTTCTCGCATTCCTCTGCGCAACCGGTTTCGACACCAACATCATGGCTGACGGCGTTCTTTCAAAGGGTCTCTACGGTGTGGCTATCGCCGCAGTCGGTATGCTTTCAACTCTCGGTATCACTCTTGCCACTGACGCTTACGGCCCTATCGCCGACAACGCCGGAGGTAACGCCCAGATGTCAGAGCTTGATCCTGAGGTCCGCGAGCGCACCGATGTCCTCGATGCTCTCGGAAATACCACCGCCGCCACTGGAAAGGGCTTCGCCATCGGTTCCGCAGCTCTTACCGCTCTTGCTCTTCTCGCTTCCTACATCGAGGAGATCAAGATCGCTATCGGCCGTACTGCAGGCGCCGTCATCAACGGTGTCGACGCTGCCACTGCATCAATTCTGGATGTTCTCGCTGAGTTCAACGTCAGTCTCATGAACCCTACCGTTCTCGCAGGTGTGTTCATCGGATCCATGATGGCATTCCTCTTCTGCGGTCTTACCATGGACGCTGTCGGCCGTGCCGCACAGAAGATGGTTGTCGAGGTCCGTCGCCAGTTCCGCGAGATCAAGGGCATCCTCACCGGTGAGGGTACTCCTGACTACAAGCGTTGCGTGGAAATCTCCACCAAGGCCGCTCAGCATGAGATGCTCGTCCCTTCAATCCTTGCCATCCTCGTCCCTGTCCTCGTAGGCGTCATCCTCGGAGTCCCTGGTGTCCTCGGTCTCCTCATCGGCGGCCTTGGTGCAGGCTTCGTTCTTGCAGTCTTCATGTCCAATTCAGGTGGTGCATGGGACAATGCCAAGAAGTATGTCGAGGAAGGCCACCTTGGCGGCAAGAACTCAGAATCTCACCATGCCACTGTTGTCGGTGACACCGTCGGTGATCCTTTCAAGGACACATCCGGTCCTTCACTGAACATCCTTATCAAGCTCATGAGCATGGTCTCCATCGTCATGGCAGGTCTTACCGTGGCCTTCCATCTCATGTAGTCTGTCCATATGGCAATCAAGAAAGTAACCATCCGCGACGTCGCGAGAGAAGCCGGGGTGTCAGTCACCCTGGTTTCCTTCGTGATGAATGCTAAAGAGGGAAAGGACGGCCGTCTGGACTGTCCTGTCAACGTCGACACCGCAAAAAGGGTCCTCCAGGTGGCCAAGAAGCTTGGTTACAGGAGGAACAATGCGGCGGCTTCCCTTCGCAGCGGACGCTCACGCTCGATCGCAGTGATCGTGTCCGACCTTTCCAACCAGTTCTTTTCGGAAATATGCAGGGACATCGAGCAGGTTGCCTACAAGGAGGGCTACACTGTGATATTCCTCAGCTCTGAAGAGAATGCCGACAAGCTCGACAAACTTATCGACACCGTCATCGGTTTCAATGTCGAGGGTCTCATCGTGGCTCCTTGCCTGGATGCCGAGCAGGTGCTTTCCAGGGTTTCGAACATCGGTATCCCGACAGTTGTCTTCGACAGGGACATCGCCGGTGACCATTACGGAAGAGTCCTTGTGGACAACATCGATGCCGGATACATGGCTGCCAACTACCTTCTCCACCAGGGTTTCGGAAAGATCGAGATGATCTCCTACCAGAATGGAGTCACCAGTCTGCTTGACCGCGAGACCGGTTACAGGAAGGCTATGGAAGAAGCCGGTCTGGGCGACGATGTACGTATCCATAAGATTGACTATGAGGCATCCGCCGCCAAGAAGGATGTCATCGGCATAGTCCGTGACGCGGTGAAGCGCGGCACCGAAGCCTTTGTCCTTCCGACCAAGAAGATCGGTCTCTACGGCTTCAACGCTCTCAATGTCCTCGGTCTGAACATACAGAAAGACCTTTCCTTCGTGTGCTTCGACGAGAGCGACATAGTGGACATCAGCAAGCCGGCCGTCCCTCACATCGTCCAGCCTGTGGCTGAAATTGCAGAGAGGTCATACGCGCTTCTCCGCAAGATGATCGAGGAGAAGGCTACCGACGAAGACAAGCTTGTCCGCCTCAAGGCCAAGCTCGAAGTCGGCGGCCGTTTCGGCAGCGAGCCGACCGCGGCTTCCTTCTAGGAACAGGATCTTGAAATGATAGAGGATGACTCTGAAGGAATTCAGGTCATCCTCTTTTTCGATTTCTGTTGAACCGGAAGGCTCAGCGGATGTGGTATTTCTGGCAGAATTCAGCGGCGGAGGCGTTGCCGCACCTGGCCGCTAGGGAGAAGCAGGACTCCATCCTGGCCACCTTGCTTTCGGCGGCATAGATGACTCCGAGGGAGTAGTAGGTGGCTCCCAGCACCTCGTCATGGAACTCTCCTTTCTTGATGTCCTTTTCAGAAGTGTTGAATATGCTGCAGTACCTTGCGGCCGCCTTTTCGTAATATTCAATTGCCCCGGCATTGTCCTTCAGCTTCGCGCAGGATGTCCCGAGGCCGTTGAGCACCCAGTAGTCCATCAACTGTGACTTGCCACCATGCTCCTCAATCCAGGATGCTGAATATTCAATATTCTCCTTGTCCCTTTCCAGCATTCCCAGGAGCATTGCGTACTGGTAGCCTGTGACGAAGTTGAGCGGCTCTTTCTCCTGGATGGCCCTGAAAGTGTCAGCGGCTTTTTCGAAATCTTCAGCTTCCAGAGCTGTCTGCGCCATCTCCTTGAGGCTGTCAAGTGGATCCATGACCTGGCCTGCGGGCATTTTCCCTCCATCTCCGATGACCAGCACATCACCCTTTCTGGTGACATCCCCGAGACTGCTCAGAGCGCTGCTGCCAAGGATCATGGGGACCGTCTGCTTCTTGATCACGAAGGCGGGGATGTCCTTTATGACAATCCTGTCATCAAGCATGAGACGCCTGATCACGAAAGAAGCTGCTTTCGTAGTGGATCCGTCAGGCATCTTGAGCGTGGTCATGCCCTTGACATCGCTGTCCTTGACATAGCCGTTCTCGTAGAGGAACAGATAGGTGGTTGATGAAAGGCTGACGAACCAGCTCTCCTCTGTGTAGAAAGTCCTGATGCCGACTCCGTTGACGCTGGCATCAATTGAAAAACCTCCATCCTGGCTTTCCTGCAGTCTGACTTCCTGTGCGTTCAGACACAAGGATAGGGACAATGCAGTCAACAGGATGGAGATTCTTTCAAACATCTTGCGATGAATATGATCGGTTTAGACCAGGCCCTGGCCGCACATTGCGTCGGCGACCTTGATGAAGCCGGCGAGGTTGGCGCCCTTGACATAGTTGATGGTGCCGTCCTCCTCCGTGCCGTAGCGGGCGCAGGATTCGTGGATGTCCTTCATGATAGTGTGGAGGTTCTTGTCGACCTCCTCTGCTGTCCAGTGCAGACGCATGGAGTTCTGGGACATCTCAAGACCTGAAGTGGCGACTCCACCGGCGTTGGATGCCTTTCCCGGAGAGTAGAGAAGACCGTTGCCGCGGATGATCTCGATGGCTTCAGGGGTGGTAGGCATGTTCGCGCCTTCGCACACGCAATAGCACCCGTTGGCTACGAGTTTCTTTGCGTCCTCGGCCTCGAGCTCGTTCTGTGTGGCACAAGGCATCGCGATGTCGCAAGGTACGCCCCATGGACGCTCGTCCGGGAAGTACTTGGCGGTAGGGTATTCGTTGACATATTCCTTGATCCTGCCTCTGAGGACGTTCTTGAGGTGGGCGATGTACTCCCACTTCTCCTCGTTGAAACCTTCCGGATCGTAGATGTAGCCGTTGGAATCGGAAAGGGTCACGACCTTGGCGCCGAGGCTCATGGCCTTCTTGGCGGCGAACTGGGCGACGTTGCCGGCTCCTGAGATGACGACGGTCTGTCCCTCGAAGGACTTGCCTCTGGTGGCGAGCATCTCCTGTGCGAAGTAGCATGCACCGTAGCCGGTTGCCTCAGGTCTGAGACGGCTTCCGCCCCATGACATTCCCTTTCCGGTGAGGGTGCCGGTGAACTCGTTGCGGAGCCTCTTGTACTGGCCATAGAGGAAACCTACCTCTCTTCCGCCGACTCCGATGTCACCTGCAGGGATGTCGGTGTCCTGGCCGATGTGCCTCTGGAGCTCGGTCATGAAGCTCTGGCAGAAACGCATCACTTCTGCGTCGGACTTGCCTCTCGGGCTGAAGTCGGAACCGCCCTTGCCGCCTCCCATAGGAAGGGTCGTGAGGCTGTTCTTGAAAGTCTGCTCGAATGCGAGGAACTTGAGGATGCTGAGGTTGACGCTTGAGTGGAAGCGGATTCCTCCCTTGTAAGGTCCGATAGCGCTGTTCATCTGGACTCTGTAGCCCCTGTTGATCTGGATGCGGCCGTTGTCGTCCATCCAAGGGACTCTGAATATGATGATCCTTTCAGGCTCCACCATCCTTTCCATGATCTTCAGATCCATGAGCTGAGGATTCTGGACGATGTAAGGGGCAACACTGTTGACGACTTCGCCAACCGCCTGATGGAACTCTTTCTCGCCCGGGTTCCTGGCGATGAGTTCGGACATGAAGCTGTTTACGTACTTCTCTGCAAATTTGTCCATAATGCTTTATTTGTTAAGTTGTTCTGCTACAAGGTTGTGTTGCGGATCTTCTCCGCCTGTGCCTCGCGGTAGGCATCGATCTTCGCATCGACAGCCGGGTCGTTGAGGGCGAGGATCTCTGCTGCGAGAATCGCTGCGTTCTTCGCTCCGCCGATGGCGACAGTCGCCACCGGAATTCCGGTAGGCATCTGGACCATAGAAAGCAGTGAGTCAAGGCCTCCGAGAGTCTTGGTAGGCATAGGGACTGCGCTGACCGGGAGGGTGGTGAGCCCGGCTGCGACTCCTGCGAGGTGGGCTGCTCCGCCGGCACCTGCGATCACAACTCCGAATCCGCGGCCCTTGAGGGCCTTGGTGTATTCAAACATCAGGTCCGGAGTCCTGTGGGCGCTGATGACTCTTGTTTCATATTCAATTCCGAAGTCCTGAAGCATCTTCTCCGCTCCGGACATGGTCTCGTAGTCGCTTGTGGACCCCATTATTATCGATACTTTCATTTTCTACTGTATTTAGAAGCTGTTTTGAAATGGTAAACTTTATTTCTTATGAATCTTTTTGGTCTGAATTTCCTCTTTCATCAGTCACATAGCTACTGCTATGCTCCTTCTTCGAGAGAAAATTCATCCTCAAAAATCTTCTATAACAAATTTTGTCAACCATTTCAAAACAGCTTCTTATTAGTCAAACAGTTACGTGCAATCCTCCGCAATGGGGGACGCACTGACTGCAAAAATAATAAAAATGTAACTATTTGTGAGTCGATTTCCGGACTTTTCTGCACCGGAGAGGCATGAGATTGTCAGACTGTTGTCCAGTGGATGACCGCACCGGATTTCTCCATTCCTCTGAACCAGGTCATCTGACGCTTGGCGAACTGGTGGATGGCGTTGGAGAGCAGGGTGCGCATCTCCTCGAAGCTGAGGATGCCGAGGACGTACTGGGTCAGGAACTTGTACTCGAGGCCGTAGTACATGAGGTCTTCGGGGGCGATTCCGCTTGCGATAAGTCTTCTGACTTCGTCGACCATGCCTTCGGCCAGTCTTTCGTCAAGCCTCCGGTCTATCCTTGCATTCCTTTCCTCGCGGCTGACGAGGGTGCCGATGAAGTATGGTTTCTTCGGGAGGAAACTGCTCCTCTTGACAGGGTGATCCTTCTCATACAGAGCGACTTCCAGAGCTCTGACTATCCTTCTTTTGCTCTGCAGGACACCTTCGTCCGGCAGTTTGCCAAGTTCTGAAAGCCTTGCGATCAGTTCTTCGGTGTCGAGTTCGAACAGCTTTGCACGGAGTTCTTCGTCGGGAGGGACCTGGGGCAGGGTGTAGCCGCAGGTTGCGGCCTGCACGTAGAGACCGGTTCCGCCGCAGAGAATCGGGATTGCTCCTCTTGAGCGGATGTCCTCGTAAGCCTTTTCGAATGCTTGCTGCCACTGGAACAGGTCGAAGCGTGTGCCTGCAGGAACGATGTCGATGAGGTGGTACGGGACGTCGCCATATTCCTTGAGGTCCTTGCCGGTGCCGATGTCCATCCCGACATAGACCTGCCTTGAGTCGGCGGAAAGGATTTCAGCAGGGCGTCCCAGCTCTCTGAACTTGTCGGCAAGGGCGACTGCATAACGGGTCTTGCCGGACGCAGTGGGACCGATCACGGCAACAAGGTCGATGCCGTCGCTGACATATTCATTGAATATCGCCTCAGCGTCGATAGTCTCCGGCTCCGGCAGCGCCGCCGGCTCCGGAATAGGGATCGGCTCCCTCCGTCTGTTCTTCGGATTCCTGCTCATACCCACAAAGATAATCAAAGAATTCTCGATTTTTCGTCCGGCCTGCAGCAATCGTCTGATATTTCTTGCAACAATGTGCAATATTCAAGAGAAAGATTATATTTGTATCGTTGACCGATGTCATGTCTGTGAACATGGTGGTTATTGAAGTTGCACAATGTCCGTGCATCAATTTGAGTGTCTCATACGGATGACGGAGAATAAGGAAGGAGGAGAACAGATGGTACGAGTATTCATAAGCAGCGTTCAGAAGGAGTTTTCCGATGAGAGGAAGGCTCTGGCAAAATATATTCGTGAGGATGCTTTGCTACGCAGGTTCTTCGAACCGTTCATTTTCGAAGAGCTGCCGGCCATCAATCTGTCGGCTCCGGAGGCATACTTGGCGGA
>JAKSJH010000119.1 GCA_024398315.1 Bacteroidales bacterium | reverse complement strand
GTAGCTATGTGACTGATGAAAGAGGAAATTCAGACCAAAAAGATTCATAAGAAATGAAGTTAATCATTTCAAAACAGCTTCTTATTGCTATATTTGGGGGAAAGAGTCCGGGAAACGGTTCCCGGCCGGAAAATGAGTGGAAGATGAACGACTATGTCAAAAGGATTGCAGCTGTCCGCGGGATGATGCTCAATCACGGATGGGATGCCCTGGTGCTTTCCGGGAGCGATCCCCACAGCAGTGAATATGTCTCTTCACGCGACCAGCAGATAAAGTGGCTCACCGGCTACACCGGAGAAGGTCAGCTGGTCCTCACGCAGGACCATTGCGGGATATGGACTGATTCCCGCTATTTCATCCTCGCCTCCCGCGAGCTTCCGCTTTCCGGATCAGTGCTCCACAAGACCAGAGTCCCGGGAGAAGTCACCATCCCGAAGTGGCTTTCTGAATATTCAGCCGGGAGGGGCCCGTTCGTCGTGGCTGTGGACAGTCTCTGCCACGGTGCTTCCGAAGTCGGTGAGATCATTGATGCGCTGGGGGACGGCGGACGGGTGTTCGGCATCCCGGACATTCTGGACTCCCTCTGGACGGACAGGCCTGAGATTCCGAGGACACCAATCATCACACTAGGGACGGAGCAGGTAGGCTGGTCCCGCACCCAGAAACTGTCATGGCTCCGCAGGTGGCTCCGCGAAAGGAACCTCGATGCGATTCTTCTGACAGCTCTCGACGAGATTGCGTGGACCTTGAACGTCCGCGGCAACGATGTGGACTACAATCCCGTCGTGATGTCCTACCTTCTTGTCACAGAAGGAGATGCAACCTGGTTTGTCCGCAAGGGGCTTCCGGACGACGATGACAGCGAAACTGTCGACAGCTTCGAGGAACTTGCAATGGACGGAGTCTCTATCAGGAACTATTCGGAAGTGTCTGCAAGTCTGGCGGCCCTCGCCGACGGCGACAGCATCTCATCCATATTCATAGACCCTTCCACCCTCAATTTCAAGCTGGAGCAGGCTCTTGCCGACGAGGACAGCCTTCTCAGGGTGGTGAGAGGGGATTCTCCGGTCATCCTGCGTAAGGCGGTCAAGAATGAGGTTGAGAAGGCTTTCATGAGGGAGGCCCATCTGGAGGATGGAATCGCCATGGAACGCTTCCTCCACTGGCTGGAGACCTCGGTCCAGTCCGGTGAACCTGTCAATGAACGGGATGCGGCGGACAAGCTTCATGAGTTCCGTTCCTGCATCGAAGGTTTCAGGGGAGAGAGTTTCGAGACAATCTCCGCCTATGGTGCCAACGCCGCCCTGCCGCACTATGTCACCCCGGAGGAGGGGTCCGATGAGATATTCCCGAAAGGACTCTACCTCTGCGATTCCGGCGGCCAGTACCTTTTCGGCACCACCGACATCACCCGCACGGTCCCTCTGGGCCCTTGCACTCCGCTCGAGATGGAAGACTACACCCTTGTGCTCAAAGGCCACATCGACCTGGCCAAGGCCACATTCCCGAAGGGTACGGCAGGCTGTCAGATCGATGCCGTCGCCAGGCAGCCTCTCTGGAATTCGATGAGGAATTTCGGCCACGGAACCGGTCACGGGATAGGTTTCTACCTCAATGTCCACGAAGGCCCCCTTCAGATCCGTCAGAACTTCAACCGCCAGGCCATCCTGCCAGGAATGATCACTTCCGACGAGCCGGGAATATACCGTGAAGGCCGCTGGGGCATCCGTCACGAGAACCTTCTGCTTGCCGTCGAGGCGGGAAGCAACGACTTCGCTGCGTGGATGCGGTTCGAAACCCTCACCTTGTGCCATTTCGACACCTCTGCGGTGGTGAAGGAGCTTCTGGATGCTTCCGAGATCAAATGGTTGAACGACTACAATGAAAGGGTGTACCGCACCCTGGCCCCGAGACTGGAACCGGAGGTGGCTCAATGGCTGAGGCTCAAGACTCTGCCTCTTTGACGGTCATCTCGCACTTGGCGCAGTCGAATCCCAGGGCGAACCGCCTTCCGTTGTTGGTAAGGTACAGTTTCCCGGAATGTTCCGCACCTTGATGGACGGGACAGAGACCCAGTTCGTACCTGATGCAGTATCTGGTGCGCATCAGTTCCGCTCCTTTTTCGTGGCTGATTTCGTAGGCCGGGTCCACGGTTGACGCCCCCATCCTCCTGTAAAGTTCCTCTGTCTTCCGGTTGGCCACATTGGCCTTGTAGCTCAAGTCTCCATCCAGGCGGCGTTCTCCGTCATTGATTTCGTTGTAAGGGATGGAAATGTCTGCAGGAGAGGTCTCCGTCTGTTTCCGGCCGGCCAGAGGGATGCTGTTGCATGGAAAGGAGGACAGCTTTCCGGCGAGGTCCCTCCGCAGTCCGTTTAGGACCGAAGCGCTCACCAGAGGCAGGCTTCCCCCGTCGGTTCGGACCACAATGTCCTCAAGAATGAATGAAAAGCAGTCCGAAACCTTGCCCAGCTGGCTTCTGAACATTCCTTCCATCCTCTGTGTGTTCGATGCGGCGGGTGCGTCACTGGCAATCTCGCAGGAGACCGTCCTCCCGTCCTCGCTCCGGGCAGTGGCGGCAATGGTCCATCCGCCCGCCGCACCTGTTATCGTCAGGCATGTCCTGACCGGAATCAGCCTCTGAGGCAGATTCACCGAAGTCTCTTTCTCAAAGGCACTGTCCAGATTCCGGAACAGCTTCGCTCCCCGGTGGAGTCCGGGGACATCCTTGCAGAAGATCCGACGGCCCTGGCACACATCGCCGCGGAAGCCGATGATCCCGCTCCTCCCCTTTGCGCAGAAAGAGAATCCGTCTCCGTTGGAAAGGGTGGTGCCTTGTCCGGCAAGTCTCACTGTCACAATCGTTTCCCCCTTGCGGCCATATTCAATGGACTCTACGGTCCCGATTTCCTCTCCCATCGATTTGGGCGCATCCATCGAAGACCACCGGCCGCGCTTCCCGTCGAGGAACAGCTCAGTGTAGTCTCTGTTGAAGGTCTTTCCCAAGTCAGGGCGGAAACCTCCGGAGACCTTCCCGGACGACACCCTGCGGTACTTGTCAGGATGACTTTCCACCAATGCGTCAAGGGCCTGTGAATATGCCCGCACGACATTCCTGACATAGGTGATGTTCTTCAGCCTGCCCTCGATCTTGAACGAACATATTCCTGCATCAGCAAGGTCCTCAAGCCTTCCGAGAAGGTTGTAGTCCTTGAGCGAGAGGAGGGCCTTGTCCTTGACCAGAGTCCTTCCTTTCTCGTCCACGAGGTCGTAGAGCGACCTGCAGGCCTGGGCGCAGGACCCTCTGTTGGCGCTTCTTCCGGTAAGGGATTCGGACAGATAGCACTGGCCGCTGTAGCAGACGCAGAGCGCCCCGTGGACGAAGAATTCCAGTTCGCATCTGACGGCTTCCCTCACCGCCCTGATCTGTTCGAGGGACATCTCCCTTTCCAGAACGATTCTCGAAGCACCGAGACTTTCGTACATCCTTGCCTTCCCGGGGGTCCGTACGGCGCACTGGGTCGAGGCGTGGACGGGAATCTCCGACAGAGTCCAGACCACTGGGTCCTGGGCGATGACGGCGTCGACTCCGATTCTCTTCGCTTCTTGGAGGATTGAGTGCGCCTCCTCGATTTCTTCGTCGAAGAGTATGGTGTTGAGGGTGAGGAACACTCTCGCTCCGAACCGGCGGGCTTCCTCGCAGACCTTGCCGACATCCTCCATCGAGTTGCCTGCGGCCTGCCTGGCTCCGAACGACGGACCCGCCATATACACCGCATCGGCACCGCAGCGGATGGCTGCGATGCCGATATCAGCGTTTCTTGCCGGAGCAAGAAGTTCGAGGAATCTCATCCTTTATGCCTTACTTGCCGAGAGCAGTGATCATCTGCTTTGCCTGGGCGCCGAACTTGGCGTCGTTCTCGACCTTCTTGTAGAACTCAAGAGCCTTGGCGTTGTTCTTCGCACCCTGGTAGAGAGCACCAACGGTGAAGATGATGGCGTTGGCGTTGCTTGCATCCGGCTTGAGCTCGAGATACTTCTCGAAGAAACTGATGGCGTCGGCGTTCTTGTTGAGCTTCTGTGAAGCCTGTCCTGCGATGAGGTAAGCGGTAGGGTCCTCAGCATATTCCATAGCCTTCTCGGCAGAAGCGACGGCGTTGGCGAGCTTGTTGCCCTTGAGAGCGGCGTTGGCCTCCTTGATGAAAAGCTTGGAGATCTGAGAGTTGGCAGCTTCCTCCTCACCGTTCCAGATAGCGTGCTGGTAGATTTCCAGAGCCTGCTCGGTCTTGCCGAGGGTTCCGTAGACCTGACCGAGGGTGACAGCGGTCTTTCCGTCGGTGGTGTCAGCGGCGTAAGCCTTCTCGAAGGAAGCGGCGGCCTCTGCGAAGTCCTTGATCTTGAGGTCTTCCTTACCCTTCTTCATCCACATGTCAGGGACGAGCTTGACGGCCTCGGCGGCGACGTCCTCGTTCTCGAACTCGGCAGCGATCTTGGCGGCGGCGTCAAGCTGAGCTGCAGCTTCTGTGTATTTGCTGTCCTTGATGAATTCCTTTGCAATCTGGAGGGAGATGCCAGGGATGGCGTTCTTGCAGTTTGCTACAAGTTCCTCAGCGTCGGCACCGATAGCCTGTCCCATTTCGAGAGCCTTCTGGAAGCAGTCCAGGGCCTCGGTGTAGTTCTTCGTAGTAAGAGCGGTTGCACCGTTGTTGTAAAGTTCAGTAGCTTCAGCCATGTCCTGGGCTGACATCATGGTGGCGGCGGTGAAGAGAGCCGCAACTGCGAGAATGAATCTTTTCATGATTGTTATTATTGGTTTTATGTTTTGTCCGATTGTTGCAATATTCGCAAATGTAATGATTTTTTATGTTAAATGCGCCTTTTTCCTTATTTTTGCTCTACAGGAGGTGACACTATGAAGATAATCAATAAACTTTTCGCCGTTTTTTTCTGGATGACTGCCTTTTCAATAAGCGTGCCAGCCCAGGGACTGCCGGCGCTGGCACCTGACGGATCTGTCGTTGCGGGCAATCTTGAGAACGGTATCTCTTTTTACATAGTCACCAATCCCAACAAGGGCGGCTACGCTGATTTCGCCCTTGTCCGCAAGGGACTGGCTGACACGCTGGCTGCAAGGAAAGAACTTACCGCCCTGCCTCACTTCAACAGGACAATCCCCTATAAATTCCTGTCCCGCAAGCAGATAGGCCTCCGCAAGGAAGGACTTATCTCCTATCCGGACAGCTCCACCATCTTCCGTTTCGACAATGTGCCTGTCTATGACCAGGCCGCCTCGGACACGACTCTCCTGATGCTGTTCGACCTCATAGCGGCCCAGCCTTGTCCTCATGCGATCGTGATCGCCGGGGATGTAGCGGCTCCGGCCATACAGGAGAAGATGAAGACCTTCTCGCTGATGGTCCCCGCCAGGACCCCGTCCTATGCGAAACCGGCATATTCATTCCATACCGGAGAGTCCTTCGATTTCGCTCTCGTTCCCGAAGCTGATGAGTCCGGTCTTTCGACGGTGACTGTCGATGTAAGGGCTCCGAGAGCCCAGGATGCGCAGATGAACACCATTGTGCCGTTCATGTCCGAGCTTTTCTGCAAGGAACTCTCACTGATCGTCAGGGACAGGCTCAATACAGTCCTGAAGGACAGGAGCGTCCCCGTACGCAAGTGCGACATCGTCTACAAGGGCAGTGCGGACAGCATGGGGGACGAGCATTTCATCGTGCGCGTCGGAGTCGACGACGACAACCTGGTTCAGGCGTCGATGGCTGTTGCGACGGTTCTTTCCGAACTGTCCACCAGGGGACTGAACAGCAATGAGTACAAGGCGGCCCGTCACGTCGTCTACAAGGACATGCTTCAGCCTCAGACCAATGACGACCTCGTCCGGATGTGCGTGTCGAACTATTTCACGGGATCCGACCTCGCCAGGCCAGCCACCAAGATCGCTTTCTTCACGTCGAGGACGATGGACTTCGATTCTGAATATGCCCTCTTCTGCAACTATGTCTCCGCCCTCCTCCACACTACCGGCAACATCTCCGTCATTTGGAACACTGCCGATGCAAGCTATGACGAATGGGCCTGTTCGGCGACGTTCTCTTCGGCCTGGAAGACCATCGCCATGCTTCCATCCCCGACGGTGAAAAGCGGCGCCACTCCGCGCGACACTCTCAATCTCTGGTCGGACAAGGGGAAGGTCAAGTTGAGGAACGTCATTTCCGAGGCCGCTTCCGGAGGAGAGTTGTGGACATTCTCCAATGATGTCAAGGTCCTCTACAAGAAGGATCAGACGATGAGGAACGAGTTCAGCTATTCATTGATGATACGTGGCGGCTACGGTCAGATCAAGGACCTCAAGCCTGGGGAGGGAGCCTTCTTCTCGGACATCCTGTCCCTTTCCGACGTGGCCGGCATGAGGGCCGCCGATTTCGCGAGACTGATGAAGATCTGCGGGATCCGGATGAAATTCGAGGTCGGCGCCACCGACCTGAAAATCTGCGGCTCCGCCCCGACAAACGAGTTCCCGCTCGTTCTCCGGGCTCTCCTTTCGGTGGCTAACGACAGGAGCCTTTCCAAGTCGTCCTACGACGCCTACCGCAATGTCGAAAAATCGATGCTGGGCGAAAACAAGGTCGACAGCCTTCTCTGCTGCAACAACCCGTACACCGACGTGAAGTGTTCATGGGCGCTGACCGACCATGCCTTCGAATCGGCGTCCAAGTATTTTGACAGCCAGTTCATCAGAGTCAATGACGGAATGCTGGTCCTGGTCGGCGACCTGCCGTACGACAAGACCCAGAAGACCCTTTCCGGCTGCCTCGGCGGATTCCGTATCAGCAAGTCCGTCTCTCCTAAGCCTGCATCTTCGCTGAAGATGGAGAAGCGGGTGGAGACCATTGTGGAGAAAGGAACCGGCAGGAGGGTCGAAATCGGACTGGCCGCACCTCTGAAATTCTCTCCTGAGAACAGCCTGGCCTTCGAGATGGCCGCCATGATTCTTGAGCAGAGACTGGCCGGCGCCGTCTCGGAAATGGGTTACAGCGTCTCGGAGTGCAGAACGTCGTTCGACAACTTCCCGATGGACGCCATCGGGATAAAGGTGGTCCTCAGGCCATGCCCTCAGGAAGGGCTTCCGGAGGGGACCGGCCTGATTACGGACGGAGAGACTGTCCTGAAAGAGGTGCGTGATGCACTGGAAAGAGTCCTGTCCCAGCAGGTTACTGAACCGGAACTGGCATCGTGCAGGAAGACGGTCTCAACGGAGGTGGCGACCGCGATGGCTGACAAGGAGAGATTCATCTCCACATTGCTGATGCGCTACACCTGCGGCAAGGACATGCTGACCGGTTTCGCCGGCAAGGTCAACGTTGTGTCCGCCGATTCTGTCAAGCAGATTTTCAACGCTCTGGCCTCAGGGACCAGGATCGAACAAGTCGTCGAATGAAAAAGAATCCTTTCGGAACGATAATCCAGATCGGAGACATCCTTGTCAGCGAGGATGTGATAACTGAATATTTCGCCTGCGACTATGCTGCCTGCAAGGGCTGCTGCTGCATCATAGGTGACAGCGGAGCCCCTCTTGAGGAGGAGGAACTGGACAGGCTTGAGGAGCATTATCCGACATATTCGAAACTCATGCGTTCCCAGGGGCTTGCACAGGTCGAGAAGGACGGCTTCTTCATCCTTGACGTTGACGGGGACATCGTCACACCGGTGGTCGAGGGAACTGAAGAGTGCGCCTACACCACTTTCGACGAGGCGGGGAACTGTTTCTGCTCAATAGAGAGATGTTTCTTCAATGGCACCTGCTCCTTCCGCAAGCCCCAGTCCTGCTGGCTTTATCCAATCCGTGTCGAGAAGCTTTCCAACGGCTGCGTGGCCCTCAATCTCCACCGCTGGCACATCTGCAAGGATGCCTACGA
>JAKSJH010000118.1 GCA_024398315.1 Bacteroidales bacterium | reverse complement strand
AGGTCGACCCGACCCTCGACAGGATCATGGCCGCCCTCGCAGCCGAAAACGCCAGGTAGCTGTCAACTATCATTATCTGTTCTCCATGGTTCCCAAGGTATGTACCTCCTGGGAACGTCGGCTTCGCCGACCCCTTCCGAAAGCCTGCGGCTTTCTCCCTCCCTCTAGCGCCGAGGTCGTGAGGGTGTTTACAGCAAGCATTTTGATGCTTGCGGCCCGAGCAGCAGGGCTTTAGCCCGCCGGAAGGCAGCGTTCCCAGTAGGTACAGGCCTTGACAGCACCTTGGGGAACAGCGAATATGACGGCTATCTGGCGTTTTCGGCTGCGAGGGCGGCCATGATCCTGTCGAGGGTCGGGTCGACCTTGCTGGCGCTCACCAGGGCGTTGTTCGTCATGATGGAGAATATGATCACGTCCTGCTTCGTTCCCGCCGCAGGCTCGATGTAGCCGCTGTAGCAACGGACACCGTTCATTGAACCGCTCTTCAGATGCACCCTTTTCCTGATGGATGCATCCTCACCGTTGAGACGGTTGACATAGTGCGGACCACCGGCGATGCCTATAGTTTCGATGTAGTCAGGGAAGACAGGACTCTCCATCATCCTTCTCAGGAAAGTGACGATGAACTGCGGAGTGAGGTAGTCGTGCCGTGAGAGACCGCTGCCGTCCCGGATCTGTACCTGCTCCTCAGGGACCCCAAGGTCCTTCAGCACATCGCTCAGTGCAACGTAGCTCGAATCATAGCAGGCAGAATGGTGCTTTGTCCTGCCGAGAGTTCGCAGCAGGGTCTCAGCGTAGAAGTTGTCACTTTTCAGATTCGTGTGCCTTGCAATCTCCTTGAGCGAAGCCGATGCCGTGCTTCCAAGGATAGTCATGTCGTCCACCTTTGCGGCATACGTTCCCTGCTTCTCGACAGAAAGATCCTCGCGGACCCTTCCAAGCCTGACATCAGCAGTCTTGCCACAAACCTCTATTCCGTTGGAAACCAGATATTCCCTGAAATACCAGGCACAGGTGTAGGCTCCGAACTTGTTGCTGAACTCTTCAGTCTTCGGCCTCCGGTCGATTGCAAAAGATCCGCGGATCTCGCCGTAGGGAACATATTCAGTAGGCCAGAAGAACAGATTGTCCCCGGTCCCCGCCTTTCCGGTCCTTGCCGCGGATTCGAACTTCATCCAAGGGGAAGAAGGGAATTTCGGTGAATATGTGATAGGATCCCCGACGCTCTTTCCGGCAGCGACATTCATCTCCTGGACATTCTCGTAGAAGCACAGGCCGTCGGATCCGGCGCCGTCTATGCAGCCGATGTCGTGGTAGGCCCAGCTGTCCTTTTCCAGCATGCCGTCGAAATAGCGTCCGTCTCCTATCACCCTGCCTTCAATCTTTTTGATTCCAGCGTCATCCACCATCTTCTTCCATTTGCTGAACAGGAAATACCTAGGAATGGCGATGGAATCCTTGGAGGCGATTGTCGGGTCACCTCCTCCTATGATATATAGGTCTCCCTTCAGCACACCGTCGACAATCTCGCCGGTATGGCCGATCCTTGTGGTGAACTTGAAGTCCGGACCGAGGGCGTGCATCGCCGCTCCGGTGGTGATCAGTTTCATGTTGGATGCCGGCAGCATCCTGGTGTGAGGGTTCCAGGCGACGACCGTGTCTCCGCTGACCTTCATGGCCAGTACGGCGAATTGGGAATCCTTCAGGATGTCGTTCCCGGACACGAGCTCGACATATTTCTGCGCCTTGGTCTTCTTTGAATATCCCTGTCTTCCCTCGGAAGGCATCTGTGCTCCGGCCGTCAGTGCGGCCGTCAGAGCAAACAGGACACTGAGCGATATTGTTCTAATTGTGTTCATGATGGACAAATTTAGTTTTTTCTTTCCTATCTTTGTCAGAGAAATGTCAACAATTATGAAAAAGTGTGTCCTTGTGTCCGGCGGAGCCGGTTTTATCGGCAGTCATGTCACCGTTGAACTGATAGAGGCCGGCTATGATGTCATCGTGGCCGACAATCTTTCCAACTGCGATCTCACCTGCTTCGAAGGGGTGAAGAAAATCACCGGGAGGGATGACCTGGCTTTCCACAAGGTCGATTTCTGCGACGCATCGGCCACTGATGAACTGTTCTCTTCCAACCGGATCGACGCTGTGATCCATTTCGCAGGTTTCAAGGCGGTGGGCGAGTCGGTCAGCGAACCGCTCAAGTACTACCGCAACAACCTCACTTCTTTCATCAACGTGATAGAGGCCTGCCGCAGACGCGGATGCTCCAACATCCTGTTCTCATCTTCGGCCACCGTCTATGGCGAGCCGGATTCTGTACCTGTCACCGAACAGTCCCCTCGCAAGCCGGCCACTTCTTCCTATGGCAACACCAAGCAGATGTGCGAGGACATCCTTCGGGATTCCGTCCAGGCATATTCAGAGATCAGAGGAATAGCCCTCCGCTACTTCAACCCTATCGGAGCCCATCCTTCCGCTCTCATCGGCGAGCTTCCTAGAGGAGTTCCCAACAATCTCGTCCCGTTCATCACCCAGACCGCTATCGGCAAACGCGAATGCCTCTCCGTATTCGGTAACGACTATCCTACACCGGATGGAACCTGTCAGAGGGATTTCATCGACATCGTGGACCTTGCGAAAGCCCATGTCTTCGCTGTCAGGCGCATGCTTGAGGGCAAGATGAAGAATGAATATGAGATCTTCAACGTCGGTACGGGGAAGCCGCTTTCAGTCATGGAGCTGATCACCCGCTTCGAGGCTGCAAACGGCCTCAAGCTCAACTATAAGTTCGCGCCTCGACGCGAAGGGGACGTTGTCGCCATCTGGGCCGACCCATCCCTCGCCAATGCCGAGCTCGGCTGGAAGGCTGAGCGGGACATTGACGACACTCTGGCGGCCGCATGGGCCTGGGAGAAGCATCTGGCCGAATAATGTCTTAGGTCGGCTGTCTGCACTTTTCTCCGAGCTGCCGGTGGTCTCCTCCTGAGACCTTCCGCTTCGCTCCATCCCGTCTCGCACTGCGTGCGATCCACCCATTCATGTGGCCATGGGCGGCCACAGGTCTCAGAAGGAGACCACCGGCAGCTTGAAGACGGTGTCGGGTGGTTGTCCCTACTCGGCGAACAGTCTGATTATTCCGAGGATTACTTCCGAGGCCTTCTCCATTGAAGGCACCGGAACGAATTCCATCTTGCCGTGGAAGTTCAGTCCGCCGGCGAATATGTTAGGGCAAGGAAGCCCCTTGAAGCTGAGATTGGCACCGTCGGTGCCGCCCCTGATAGGCTGTATCTTTGCCTTGAGCCCGGCCATCTCCATGGCCTTCACGGCCTTCTCGACGACGTGGTAGTGAGGCTCCACCATCTCGCGCATGTTGTAGTACTGGTCCTTGACGACCGGTTCGACAGTGCCTTCACCGTACTTGCCGTTGATGAATCCGCAGCACTTCAGGATTGTTTCTTTCCTGGATTCGAACAGGTTCCTGTCGTGGTCCCTGATTATGTAGGCGATGTCGGCCTCCTCGACGGAGCCGTTGAGGGCGATCAGGTGGAAGAATCCCTCATAGCCTTCGGTGAATTCAGGTTTCTGCTCGACAGGAAGCAGTGAGTTGAGCTCCATGGCGATGAGGAGGGCGTTCTTCATCTTGCCCTTGGCGTAGCCCGGATGAACGTTGCGGCCCTGAACATGAATCTTCGCTGACGCTGCATTGAAATTCTCGAATTCAAGCTCTCCGACTTCTCCGCCGTCCATCGTGTAGGCGTAGTCCGCATCGAACTTCTTGACATCGAACTTCACGACACCGCGTCCGATTTCTTCGTCCGGGGTGAATCCGATGCGTATCTCTCCGTGCTTGAAGTCCGGATGGGTCACGATGTACTGCACTGCGTCCATGATCTCGGCTACACCGGCCTTGTCGTCGGCTCCCAGGAGAGTGGTTCCGTCGGTGGTCACAAGCTTCTGGCCGACGTAGTTGAGCATCTCCGGGAACTCGGAAGGTTTCAGGGACAGGCCCGGGACACCTTTCAGTGCGATCTCCCCGCCGTCATATTCATCAATTATCTGTGGCTTGACGTCCTTGCCGGATGCGTCCGGGGCTGTGTCCACGTGGGCGATGAAGCCCACGGCAGGCACCTTGGCCGCGATGTTTGAAGGGATGCGTCCCATGACGTAGCCATATTCATCAAGAGACGCTTCCACTCCCATCTCCTGGAGCTCCTTGCATAGGAGCGAGAGAAGGTCGAGCTGCTTGGCTGTGGATGGCTGGCTTTCTGATTCTTCGTTGGACTGGGTGTCTACCGCAACGTAGCGGAGGAAACGGTCAAGTATGTTCTCTGTTGTCATATTCATTGATTGTTATCAGGTTTATGCTTCTTCTTTCTTGGCCTTCATCGATGAGACTGTCATGTAGACGAGGATGAGGATGAAAGGTACGATGGCGATGGCTTCACCGCAGCTGGCGTTCCACTCTGAGAGGAACCAGTCGACGTTGAAGAACTTCAGAAGGGCGCTGACCACTCCCATGAGGGCTCCGCCGGCGATGAAGCCGGATGCGATGAGGGTTCCCTTGTTGAGTCTTGCTTCGTTGAGGGCCTTGTCCTTGCTGCGGGTGCTGACGAACCATGAAATTGCGCCTCCGATGAGGAGAGGAAGGTTGAGGTCGATAGGAATGAACATTCCAAGAGCGAAAGCGAGAGCCGGGACTTTCAGAACAAAGGTGAGGAACACTGCGAGGACGGCTCCGATTCCATAGAGAAGCCACGGTGCTCCGCCATCGTTCATCAAAGGCTGGATCACTGCGGCCATTGCGTTGGCCTGAGGGGCCACGAGAGCGTCGTCACCGACAAATCCGTAGGTCTTGTTGAGCACGAGCATGACTCCGCAGACGGTGGCCGCCGCGACTGCCGTGCCGACGAACTTCCAGGCTTCCTGCTTCTTCGGGGTAGTGCCGATCCAGTAACCGATCTTGAGGTCTGTGATGAATGAACCTGCCACGGAAAGCGCCGTGCAGACGACTCCGCCGATGACCAGGGCCGCCGCCATTCCTGCGTTGCCCTTCAGACCGACGGCCACGAGGATCAGTGAAGCGATGATGAGTGTCATCAGTGTCATTCCACTGACCGGGTTGGAACCTACGATTGCGATGGCGTTGGCGGCCACCGTCGTGAAAAGGAATGAGATTATGGTCACGATTACGAGGCCGACGATCGCCTGCCAGACATTGTTGACTACTCCGCCGAAAGCGAAGAAAGCGAACAGGGCCAGAAGGGCGAATATTATTCCGAAGACAATCTTCTTCATAGGGATGTCTTCCTGAGTGCGCTCTACAGAGGCCTTTGCGCCGCCCTTGCGGGAGAATTCGCTGACTGCAAGGCCGACGGCGGATTTGATGACACCGAAGGATTTCGCTATGCCGATGATGCCAGCGGTTGCGATTCCACCGATGCCGATGTGGCGGTCGTAGTTCCTGAATATCTGGTCGGGGCTCATCTCTCCGATGGTCATGGTCATTCCAGTGTTCATCAGGTCGACGACCTGACCGCCCCAGATGAGGTTCATCAGAGGTATGATCACCAGCCACACGAGGAAACTGCCGCAGCAGATGATGAATGCATATTTCAGTCCTACGATGTAGCCAAGACCGAGGACCGCCGCGCCGGTGTTCAGCTTGAGGACCACCTTGGCCTTGTCCGCTATGGTCTGTCCTATTCCCACAACGGTGGTGCTGACAGTGTCGGCCCAGGCTCCGAACGTGCTGACAATGAAGTCATAAAGTCCTCCGATGACACCGCTGACAAGAAGGGTCCCGGCACCCTTGCCGCCGCCTTCTCCGCTGACGAGGCTCTGAGTGGTCGCCGTGGCTTCAGGGAAAGGATACTTCCCATGCATCTCCTTGACGAAATACTTTCTGAATGGAATTAGGAACAGTATGCCGAGGACGCCACCCAGCAGGGAGGACAGGAACATCTGCATGAAATTGACCTCCACGCCCAGGATGTAGATCGCAGGAAGTGTGAATATGGCTCCCGCCACCACCGCTCCGGAACACCCTCCGATTGACTGTATGATGACGTTCTGTCCCAGCCCGTTCTTCTTGCCGAGGGCCGTCGTGAGACCTACGGCGATGATGGCGATAGGTATGGCGGCCTCGAAGACCTGACCGACCCTGAGTCCGAGATAGGCTGCGGCGGCGGAGAATATGATCACCATTATCAATCCCGTGACCACTGAATATACCGTCACTTCGGCAAATTGCTTGTCCGCCCCCAGGAGGGGTTTGTACTCTTCACCCGGCAGGAGCTCCCTCTGAGCGTTCTCGGGCAGTGCGTTCTTGTTCTCTGACATTGTCTGTGCTGTAGATTATTTGTGCTTTTGTCTGTGGCGCCGGACGGGGTCGTGCTTGTTGCTTGTCCCGGCCGGAGAATACAAATATACATAATATGGACTGAATATGCACCGAAACGGGGTGCCGGCAAGAAAAAAATGAAAAAAATGCGAAAAAAATTTGCAGGTAAAAGAAAAGTGCGTATCTTTGCAGCCCGTTTCGGAAGAAGCGGTAAGTTCATTGACAATACTGAGAGATTACAACGAGGTAAGTGTAATAACAAGATTAGCTAATAAAACAGATAATCACAATTTCACAGTAAATAGATTCACAGAGAAAGAGAAGCAAGGGCGTATGGAGGATGCCTTGGCTTCGGCAGGCGACGAAGGACGCGGTAAGCTGCGAAAATGTCCGGGGATCCGCAAACAGGACTTGATCCGGATGTGTCCGAATGGGGCAACCCACATGGCTGAAGGCCATGTACCATGTTCATCATGGAGCGAACCCGGGGAACTGAAACATCTTAGTACCCGGAGGAGAAGAAAGAAAATCGATCCCCCCAGTAGTGGCGAGCGAAGAGGGGAGAGCCTAAACCGCCCGGTTCACGGACCGGCCGGGGTTGTAGGACCAGTCAATAAGAATTGTGCAGGAACCGGAAGTATCTGGAAAGTTACGGCATAGCGGGTGACACCCCCTTACGGGCAACGCGCACGATTCGAGACTGGCACCTGAGTAGGGCGGGGCACGTGGAATCCTGTCCGAATCATCGGGGACCATCCCGAAAGGCTAAAGACTGCCGAAGACCGATAGCGAACCAGTACCGTGAGGGAAAGGTGGGAAGCACCCCGAACAGGGGAGTGAAAGAGAACCTGAAACCGTGCGCCTACAAGCGGTAGGAGCCGCGCGAGCGGTGACTGCGTGCCTTTTGCATAATGAGCCTACGAGTTGCGTCAGCGTTGCGAGGCTAAGCGGTTCAGCCGCGGAGCCGAAGCGAGAGCGAGTCTGAAGAGGGCGTCCAGTAGCGCTGAGCAGACGCGAAACCTAGTGATCTACCCTTGTCCAGGTTGAAGGCGCCGTAACAGGCGCTGGAGGACCGAACCAGTTTCCGTTGAAAAGGGCTTGGATGAGATGAGGGTAGGAGTGAAAGGCCAATCAAACTGGGAGATAGCTCGTACTCCCCGAAATGTCTTTAGGGACAGCCTCGGTTATGACTGCGTGAGGTAGAGCTACTGATAGGAAGAGAGGGCTTCATCGCCTATCGATTTCTGACAAACTCCGAATGCGCATAATTTAGAGGACGGGAGTGAGTCGTCGGGTGCTAATATCCGTCGGCGAAAGGGTAAGAGCCCAGACCTTCAGCTAAGGCCCCCAAGAGCAGTTTAAGTTGAGACAGAACGAGGTGACATCGCATGGACAGCTAGGATGTTAGCTTGGAAGCAGCTATTCATTCAAAGAGTGCGTAACAGCTCACTAGTCGAGCGGAGTTGCATGGATGATGATCGGGCATCAAGACCGTCGCCGAAGCCGAGGACGCGACGTTGAGTCGCGTGGTAGGGGAGCATTCCGGTCGGCGTCGAAGGAGAACCGTGAGATTCTCTGGAGCGTCCGGAAACGAAAATGTAGGCATGAGTAACGACAATGAATATAGAAATATTCACACCGAAAACCCAAGGTTTCCTGAAC
>JAKSJH010000117.1 GCA_024398315.1 Bacteroidales bacterium | reverse complement strand
CATCTTTGACAGGAACGTCGAGGAACTGTTTGACGCCCAGGGAAGGATCGTTCCTGGTGTCAACCAGAAATATTCATCCAACTGGCTGGATTCGGCAAAGGCCAGGCTTCCGATGCGTCAGGAATATCTCTTCTCCATGTCGGGAGCTTCCGATGTCAGCAAGTACCTGGCATCCATCGGCTACCTTGATGAGAAGGGTACCATCAAGACCACGGGCTTCAACCGCATCACCGCCAGGGTCGGGGCTGAATTCACGCCTTATGAATGGCTTGAATATGGTCTCAACGGCAACTATTCCAACTCCACGAGCGACTATCTGGGAGCGAGCGGAACCGAAGCGAACAACATCTGGTACACTGCGATGATGATGGCTCCGATCTATCCGGTCTACGAGACCGACCAGGAAGGCGGCACAATCATGCTCGACGGGAAACCGGTGTTCGACTACGGTGCCTCCCGTCCGGCAGGAGCCCAGAACAACAGGAACTGCATCGCCACACTCTTCGATGACGACTACTACAGCATCAACGACAACATCAACCTGCGCGGCCATCTCGGACTGAAGTTCGGTGACTTCAAGCTCAGCACTTCCATTGGAGCTGATGTCATCACGCTCAACAGTTCAACCATGTACAACCGCAACAACGGCAATGCTGCCGGAACCGGCCGTCTCACCAAGGAGAACCAGCGCACTCAGAGCTACACATGGAACCAGCTGCTGAACTACAAGAAGGTCAAAGGCGACCACACGTTCGACGCCATGGCCGGCCATGAGTTCTACAACAGCAACGCCCATTACCTTGTCGGACAGAGGACGGGATTCCCGTTCGACGATTTCGATGAACTTGGCATGGGCTCGACTCTTGCTGAAGCAAATTCGGTGGGGGAGACCTACAGCATCAATTCCTGGCTCTGCAGGGCCAACTACAATTTCGCCGACAAGTACTACCTCTCTGGCAGCCTTCGCACAGACGGATCGTCCCGCTTCATCAGAGACAACCGCTGGGGCGTCTTCTGGTCCCTGGGAGCATCATGGAGAATCTCGCAGGAGAACTTCCTCAAGGATGTCAGCTGGATCGACAACCTGACCTTGAAGGCCAGCTACGGAGTCCAGGGCAACGACGACATCGGCTCCTACTACGCCTGGCAGGCCCTTTATGACATGAACTACCCGAATGCTAACTATTCGGGTGCCATCATCGCCTCCCTGGAGAACAAGGAGGTGACATGGGAGAAGAACGGCAACGTCAACGTGGGCCTCGAATTCCGCACTTTCAACCGCTTCAGCGGCACTGTGGAATGGTACAGGAGGACGACAACCGACATGCTCCTTGAATATCCTATCGCCATCTCTCTCGGTTTCCCGGGCTACTACGCCAATGTCGGTGAGATGTTCAACACCGGTTTCGACGTCACCCTCGGCTACGACCTGATAAGCACGCAGGACGTCAACTGGAACCTCACTCTCATGGCGTCCACCGTGAAGAACACCGTGGTCTCGCTTACCGGCAACGGTGAGGACATCAACAACGGAGTCTATCTCATCCGTGAAGGGGAGACGGTCAACACGTTCTACATGGCCCGCAGCGCCGGAGTCGACCCGGCGACCGGCGAACAGCTTTACCTGGCATATTCAAAGGACGACATGGGCAACCGCATCAAGGGAACTGAATATGTGACCAACGACCCGACGGTGGCTTCCGGATGCAAATGGCTTTGCGGCAGCAGACTCCCTGACGTGTACGGATCCCTTTCATCGAGTCTCAATGTGAAGGGCTTCGACTTCTCCGCCCTGTTCACATATTCACTTGGAGGCTGGATCTATGACAGCACCTACCGTTCATTGATGGAGCCTTCCTTCGTCGGACAGACCTATCACGTCAATTCTCTCCGTGCCTGGGAGAAGGCCGGCGATGTCACCGACGTGCCGAAGATCACAACCAATGCTAACACTATCGCCTCCGACAGGTTCCTTGTCGACGCTTCGTATTTCAGCGTCAAGAGCGTCTCGGTTGGCTACACCTTCAAGCTTCCTGTGCTGGAAAGATTCCACGTCCGTTCGGCCAGACTCTATGCTTCCGGTGACAACATCTTCATGCTCAGCTCGATACGCGGACTTAACCCGCAGAGCAGCTTCACTGGTTCGACTTCCTACACCTACACTCCGAACCGTACCGTTTCTCTCGGTGTTGACCTGAAATTCTAGCAGCCATGAAAATCAAATCATATTCAATCATATTTGCCGCCCTGCTCCTGGTCTCCTGCGAATCTCTGATGGAGACCACTCCTACGACCGATGTCGTCAAGGACGAGATCCTCGCGGACGTTGAAAGCATGCAGGTCGCGATGAACGGTGTCTATGCCACGATGTACAACCGTCTGGACTTCGTCACCGCCAACGCCCACCAGTGCTTCGGCAACCAGGCAGTGACACTTGCGGCCGACCTCATGGGAGAGGACATGGTTCAGATCGCGCAGGGAGCCGGCTGGTTCTGGAGAGACTACAACTACGACCAGCGCAGCCGCTACACCGCCAAGATCTGGCGTTGCTATTTCACTTGGAAGTACTTCTACGAGATCATCAGCAATGTCAACTACATCATCGGTGCGGCTGACACCGTCAAAGGTGACGAAAAGGAGATCCAGAACACTCTGGCCCAGGCCTATGCCGCCAGGGCATTCGCATACTTCATGCTCGTGCAGTCCTACCAGCAGACCTATGTCGGGCATGAGAACCTGCCCGGCGTGCCGATCTACACCGAACCGACCGACGCAATGAGCAAAGGAAAGAAGCGCAGTTCAGTCGCGGAGGTCTACAAGCAGATTGATTCCGACCTTGAGACGGCCCTGAGCCTGTTCAACGAGTCGAAACTGCCTCGCAAGCATATCTCCAACCTTGACATCTACTCCACGAGTCTTCTCCAGGCCCGCGTGGCACTTGTCGAGAACGACTGGGACAAGGCCGCCCTTGCTGCAAGCATTGCTGTCAGCACTCCGGACGCCTCTCTCCTCTCCAGAAGCGAGGCGACGGTCACCAAGGGTACCTTCGACAACTCCACGACTCAATGGACTACCGGAAAGACCCCTTTCAACAGCGTGGCATCCTCTTCAGTGATGTGGGGAGCCGAGGTCCTTTCTGACCAGTCGACTGTCTTCGCATCATTCTTCTCGAACATGGACGCCTGCACCAATGTCTATTATGCGGCCGAGGCTCCGAAGTGCATCAGCAACTGGCTGTACGCCCAGATCCCGCAGACCGACATACGCAAGGGATGGTGGAACGGCAACATCGGTGTCGACGCTGAGACCTGGAAATACGGCGCCAACATCAACTACAACCAGTTCAAGTTCCAGTGGGCGGACCAGCAGTCCTACAAGGGCGACTACATATTCATGCGTCTTGAGGAAGCCTATCTTGTCCTTGCCGAGGCTCTCTGCCACAAGGGGGATTTCGATGGGGCAAAAAAGGCTCTCGGTGAGGTGATGAGCCGCCGTGACACAAACTGGTCCAACGTCCTCACTCCGCTGACGGGCAGCGAGCAGACTTTCGCATCTGTCGGTACGGTCAAGACCCTGATGGACGAGATCCTTCTCCAGCGAAGGATAGAACTGTGGGGAGAGACCGGAAGAATATTCGACATCCTCAGGCTCGCAAAGGGATGGACCAGGTACTGGACCATCAACGGGGAGGTCTCCAACCACACCAACTACCTGAGCAAGTACCCTGAATATCTCAACTTCCCTGCGGACTACATCGAGTGCATCATGATGATCCCGCAGGTAGAGATAGACAACAACCCTAACATCAACCCAGAAGACCAGAATCCTTATGTGCAGAATTAAAGACATCATTCTTTCAACACTCCTGCTTTCCTTCGCACTGACGGCAGTGTCCTGCAACGAGGACGAAGAAGGCGCACTGTACGAGGGCGACAACGGATTCGCATTCGCCTCCTCTGTACTGTATGCTGAGGTCTCCAAGGAAGATGCGGGTGTCCTTGAGATTCCTATCTACAGGGGTGAGGCAGGTGAGGCCCAGCAGGCTTTCGTGTCGTTCCAGTACGATGTCGCAAGACCTGAGGCTTCAGAACCGTCATGGGTTGAAGACGATCCGAGCGGAGTTTTCTCCCTTCTGACCCCGAAGGTGACCTTCGCCGAGAATTCCTGCGAAGCCATCGTCCGCATCAAGTTCGGAGACTCGGACAGACTCAAGACATCCAACAAATACAGGATGAAGCTTGACATAATGGGAAGAGTCTCTCCCTCAGAGCGCAGTTCAGTTGTCGTCACTGTGACCAAGAAACTCGTCTTCGAGAAATACGGTGACTGCACCTACTTCGACGAGTGCATATTCGAGAACGCCTATGAGACCGAGATCTACAAGGCTCAGGGTGAGGACATCTACCGTGTGATGGACCCTTACCGCGAAGGTCTCATAGCCGAGGAATATGCTGCCGAGGGCTGGATGGGCACACCTCCGGACTATGTGGAGTTCACCTGCGAGGGCGACCATATCACTTTCAAGGAATTCCCGACCGGAATGCTCTTCAACAAGCAGCACATGTCATACGCCTACTATCCGAGCGACTACATCTGGGGAAGGGATTTCTCGAAGTATGATTCAAAGTGCAAGAAGTTGAACGACAAGCATTTCCAGCTCTACGCCGTCTACTGTCTGCCGACCTTCCAGTACGGCTACATGAACGACGGAATCTACATGATCGACATCAACGTCAAATAGCCGCGCGCCGCGGCATCTCATCGAGCGGAGGCGGAGACTCTCTTCAGGGTCTTCACCTCTGCTTTTTCTGCGTCCGCCTCCTTGACTTTCAGTTCGTTGTCGGTGACTGAGATTATTTCGATGCGGTTGGGCTCCTTGCATTGCTTCTTCATCTCGGAGGTGCACTTCTTCCTCACGACATCAATGAGCATCTTAGGCATTTCCTCAGGGTAGTCGGAAATGGTTACGTTCACGGACTTGGGATCGTACTCCTCGACGATGACATTGCTGGTCCTGCTCCATCTTCCGGAAAATGTCATCTTCAATCTCATGACGACAATCTTTGTCCTGGCATCCGACTTGTCGAGGATCTCCATTTCCAGCCGGGTCGTGGAAGTCCCGTCCTTGGAATAGGTTACAATGCAGTTCATTTCCGCTTCTGCTTTGTCGTCGCTCTTGTTGAAGGCGTTGAGTTTCCATGTCCCGACAATGTCCTGTCCGAATGCTGCCAGAGAGATCAGGAGTCCTATGACCGAAGAGATGAGATGTCTTTTCATTGTGATATATGTATTGTATCCTGATTGTAAAGTTATGAATATTTCTTTATATTTACTGATATTTTACAACTTCATGAACTGGTCAGGTATCATACTAGGCGCAGCTGCATTCGTTCTTATCGGTGCTTTCCACCCGATTGTCATCAAAGCCGAATACCATTTCGGCAAAGGATGCTGGTGGGCTTTCGCAGTCGCCGGAATCATATTCTCAATAATCTCACTGCTCATTGATGGCCTTGTCCTTTCGTCGGTCGTGGGAGTTCTTGCATTCTGCTGCTTCTGGTCCATCCTGGAACTCTTCCAGCAGGAAAAGCGCGTCGAGAAAGGATGGTTCCCTGCCAATCCCAGGAAGAAAGGAGGGCAGCGATGAAGAAGGCTTCGATATTCGCTGCCTCCGTCTGTCTTTTCTCATGGGCGGTCTTCGGCATTGTCCAACTTCTGTGCGGAGGTGAAATTAAGTCCAACCAGCTGCTGTTCACGGCATTCGAGAGTCTCTATATGCTTTTTCCCATGCTTGTCGCAGGTGCGCTTCAGCTCTTGAAAAAAGAACCTTTCAAGAGTACGGGCCTTCTGAAATTCAAGATTAGCTGGACGTGGCTTGTGGCGCTGATCCTGCCGTTTATTGCTGTGGGAGTCTGTATTCTTCTTTCGGCCCTTCTGCCTGGTGTCAGACTTCATTATGGCGCTGAACAGGTCATTGAGCAGTTCGGACTCGACGAAGCGACCGCAGCAACTCTGAAAGCCCAGATGTCATCCCTGCCACCGGTTCTTCTGATCGGCAGCCAGGTCATCAGCGGTTTGATTGCAGGATGCACCATAAATGCTCTTTTCGCCTTCGGTGAGGAATATGGCTGGCGCAACTACATGGTCAGCGCACTCAAGGATGCCGGTTTCTGGAAGAAGACCCTCTTCATCGGTCTTGTCTGGGGAATATGGCACATGCCGCTCATTCTCCTTGGCCACAACTATCCTCAGCACCCTGTCATCGGCGTGGGGATGATGTGCATATTCTGCATTCTTTTGGGTGCGGTTGAACTCTATCTTGTGTTAAAATCAGGTTCTGTCTTTCCCGCCGCCATATTCCATGGCACTTTCAATGCAATTTGCGGCCTTGTCCTGATGCTCATCGAGGGTGGGAACGACCTTACCATAGGCATGACCGGACTTGCTGGATTCGTGACATTGGCCATGATCATTGCGGCTCTGTGGGTCTATGACAGGTATGTCTCCGGGGAAGGAATCATGTCCTGCGGGTCCGCTGAAATCGGGTAATATCATTATATTCATAATATGAGAAAGCTGTTCTTTGCATCAGTCGTCCTTCTGGCTGCGGGTCTGGCATCAGTCTCCGCCCAGGACAGATATTTCGGACTTCATTTCGATTTCCATGCCGGTCCGAACGACAAATCCATCGGTTCCACACTGACCGAGAGTGACATCAAGGAAATCTGCACTATGTACAGACCGGATTTCATCCAGGTCGACAGCAAGGGCCATCCAGGGTGGTCATCATACCCGACTGATTGCGGTGACGAGGTTCCCGGCATCGTCGGCAATCCGATGGAGACATGGCGCAAGGTCACCAAGGAGAACGGTGTCCAGCTGTACGCCCACCATTCCGGACTGTATGACATGATCTATTGCGAACAGCATCCCGAAGAAACCGGCAAGGCTGTCGACGGCAGACCTTTCCCTGGTTATGCCAGGATAAGCGGCAGTTATGTCGATGACAAGCTCATACCGCAGATGCTCGAACTGGCAGGACGCTACGGACTTGACGGAATATGGATAGACGGCGACTGCTGGGGAGCCCAGATGGATTTCGACCCGCGCACCGTTGCCGCCTTCGAGAAGGAGACCGGAATCAATCTCAACGGTGTCCTGCCGGCCAATGCTGACATTCCTTATTACAAGGAATATGCAGACTACTGCCGCGACCTCTACCGTCGCTACGTCAAGCATTATACTGATACAGTGCATGAAAAGTACCCTGATTTCAAGGTGATCTCCAACTGGGCGTTCACCGAGCATATGCCAGGACCCGTCACAGCGGACACGGACTGTATCTCAGGTGACCTGGACTGGAAGAAATCCGTCATGTGGGGCCGGTATTCAGGCCGTTCTGCAGTCATGCAAGGGAAGCCATGGGACATGATGGCATGGTCATTCAGGAATGTTCCCGGAGGTAAAGTGACCAAGACTCCTGTGCAGCTTATGCAGGAAGGAGCGTCCATCATCTCCCTGGGAGGAGGCTTCCAGTTCTATGTCTGCCAGGACCGCAAAGGCGCACCGAACATGGAAGTGCTCCGTAATCTCGCACCTACCGCAGACTTCTTCCACGCACGACGTGAATGGACTTTCGGAGGACAGCCGAGGAAGCAGGTCGCTGTGCTGATGGACACCGACCAGAGGCTTGCAGAACAGGGAGAATGGTCTAAGGGCGGCTCCTATGCTGTATATACTCGTGCCGGTTACCAAAGGCTGATCGGTCTGGTGTCCCTCCTCTGTGACGCAGGTCATTCGGTGTCTCTTGTTTCCGAACGTGAACTTGCTGACGGGAGTGCGTCTGAATATTCAGTCATCCTGGTTCCGGACCTTTACAAGAAACTTCAGGACAGCACCTGGAACGATCTGATGGCATATGCTGAAACTGGTGGATCAGTCGTCCTGACCGGCCCGGCGACTTGCGGATTCTACGGTTACAGCACTGTCAGCGAGTCGGCCATTACGGATAAAGGCAAGGGAAAGCTGGCTTACTATCCTTGGGAAAGGTCATCTTCCTATATGTCGGCAAGAAGATGCGAGGACAGGAAGCAATTATCCAGAGTCAATATACAAAGCACATTA
>JAKSJH010000116.1 GCA_024398315.1 Bacteroidales bacterium | reverse complement strand
AAAAAAACCGCTTCCCGCCTACTTTTCCGCCATCTGCTGCCGGAACGCCTCGGAGGAATATTCCTTTATCTTCTGCTCGTCCTCGACCGGGCAGACAACGAGGTTGCCGTCCTTCGATGCAACAATGAAATTCTGAAGTCCCTTGACTACGACGGTATTGCAGTCTTCGGCATGGACAAAGCAGCCCTCACAGCCGATGATCCGGATGTCGGTTCCGACTCTCCTGTTGCCATCGGTGTCGCACTCCCCTTCCGGGACATGGCTCTTGACGGAACTGAAGCTTCCGAGGTCGGACCATCCGAGGTCGCTGGCGATGACACTGATTCCGTCCGACTTCTCCATCACGGCATAGTCGATGGAAATCTTCGGGCAGGTAGGGAAAAGTTCCTCAAGGGTGACCTTCTCGGCAGCAGTCCCGAAAGATTCCGCGATCCTGTCCATAATCAGGGCGATCTCTTCAGCATGAGCGCGCAGCTGGGAGACAATTGTCCTGACGTTCCATACGAATATTCCGGCGTTCCAGAAGAAATTACCCGCCTCCAGATAAGTCTCCGCCGTTGCCAGATCAGGCTTTTCCTTGAACTCGCGCACCTTGACCACCTCATCATAGACCTTGTCCTCGGCGCAGATGTAGCCGTAGCCGGTCTCAGGGCGGGTCGGAGTGATTCCCACGGTGACGATGCGCCCGTCGGTGACGGTATATTCAAGAGCCTTGGAAATCACCGAGGCGAACTTTTCCTTCTCCAGCACCAGGGCGTCGGCGGGAGTCACCACGATGTTGGCGTCAGGGCATTCTGCGCTGATCTTCCAGCAGGCGTAGGCTATGCAAGGAGCCGTGTTCCTGGCCACAGGCTCCGCAAGAATATGGCTTTCCGGGATGCCGGGGAGCTGCTCCTTGACGATGTCCACATAGGACGCGGAAGTCACCACCCAGAAATCCTCGATAGCGCACAGCGGGAGGAAGCGGTCGACAGTCATCTGAATCATTGTCCGCCCGACTCCCAGCAGGTCGATGAACTGCTTCGGCCTCCCAGGGGTGCTCAAAGGCCAGAGACGGCTGCCTACTCCGCCGGCCATTATCACGACATGTGTCTTCATTATGTTGTTCTTGTTGATGTTTCAATAGTAAAAATACGAAAATCGAGGACAAAAAGAGAAATTTTTTATTATTTTAGCAGAAGAATATGTAAAAAAACATTTTTATAAAACCATTAATAACCAATCCTCAATCAACATGAAGAAATATTTCGCTGAAGGCATCGGAACCTTCGTTCTGACCCTTCTTGGATGCGGAACAGCAATGTTCCTCGGCTGCAACACTCCTGCAGGAGTCGTCGGCACAGCTATCGCATTCGGTCTTTCAGTCGTCGCCATGGCGTACACGATCGGTGGAATCTCCGGCTGCCACATCAACCCTGCCATCACCCTCGGAGTCGCTCTCTCCGGCAGAATGACCTGGAAAGACGCTGTCGGTTACTGGATCGGCCAGGTCATCGGTGCAATCGTCGCCGGTGCAGTGCTCTTCCTCCTCACCAAGGTCGTTGCCGCTCCTGACCTCACCGGTGGTCTCGGAACCAATGGTGTTGCCAATGCCGGTGGAGCCGGTGGAGCATTCCTCGTAGAGGTCATCGCCACCTTCCTCTTCGTCCTCGTAGTTCTCGGAACCACTGACGCAAAGGTAGGAGCCGGCAACCTCGCAGGTCTCGCAATCGGTCTCACCCTCATCCTCGTCCACCTTGTCTGCATCGACCTCACCGGAACATCAGTGAACCCTGCACGTTCAATCGGACCTGCAATCTTCGCTGGCGGACAGGCTCTCAAGGACCTCTGGGTGTTCATCGTCGCTCCTCTCATCGGTGGTGCTTTGAGCGCCGTCGTATGGTGCGCCCTCTCCCCTAAGGAGGAGGCATAATCGCGAACAACAGTTAAAGAGAAGGCCTGCAGAACAGTCTGCAGGCCTTCTTTTGTTATTGGATATTCAGTTATTGTTCCTGTGACGCGTACTTCGCTGACTGCTCCTCGATGAGCTGGTCAAGGACACCTTCGTCGAAGTAGTTGATCTTCATCGCGCGCTTCGCTGCTGCAAGAGTGTCAGCCGCCTCGGCCCTTGCGACCTCGCTTCCCTTGCGAAGAACCTCGTAGACATAAGGGATGTTCTTCTCAAGCTCGCGGCGGCGGTTGCGGATAGGCTCCAGAGTGGCGTTGAGGACCTCGTAGAGGAACTTCTTGATCATCATGTCGCCAAGTCCACCTGCCTTGTACTGTTCCTTCAGTTCATCAAGGCTGTTGAATTCAAAACTGACCTTCTTGCCGATGAAGCAGTCTCTGAACTGAGCGAAATGCTCCTCCTTGCAGAAAGCATCGAGGTAGGTGAAGACGGTGTTGCCCTCGATGTGGCCAGGATCAGAAACCTGGAGGTGGAGAGGGTCGGTGTACATGCCCTTGACCTTGTTCCAGATCTCCTCCGCTGAATCAGAAAGGTAGATGCAGTTGCCGAGCGACTTGCTCATCTTGGCCTTTCCGTCGGTTCCTGGAAGACGCAGGCAGGCGGCGTTGTCAGGGAGCATGATCTCGGGTTCGACGAGGGTCTCGCCGTAGGTGGAGTTGAACTTGCGGACTATCTCCCTGGTCTGCTCGATCATAGGAGCCTGGTCCTCGCCTGCCGGAACAGTCGTGGCCTTGAATGCTGTGATGTCAGCGGCCTGGCTGATAGGATAGCAGAAGAAGCCGACAGGAGTGCCTGCCTTGTTGTCACCTTCATCGGTGTCAGAGAAGCCTCTCATCTGGATCTCCGCCTTGACGGTAGGATTCCTCTGAAGCCTCTGGACTGTCACCAGATTGTTGTAGAAGAACGTGAGCTCAGTCAGTTCACTGACCTGGGACTGAATGAATATGGTCGACTTTTCAGGGTCCAGGCCGCAGGACATGTAGTCAAGTGCGACCTCGATGATGTTCTGACGGACCTTCTCAGGATTGTCAGCATTGTCAGTCAGGGCCTGGGCGTCTGCAATCATGATGAATATCTTCTCGAACATGCCGCTGTTCTGAAGCTCTACCCTGCGGCGGAGGGATCCGACATAATGTCCGATATGGAGGCGTCCGGTCGGACGGTCGCCAGTGAGGATTATCTTTTTTGTACTCATATTCAATTATATTCAGTATTCTACTTCTAGTGTTCCTTTATGAGGTTGAGGAACTCGTTCCGGGTCCGGGCGGAACTGAGGAAGACACCCGAGAAAGCAGATGTCGTGGTGAGGGCGTTCGACTTCTGGACACCTCTGATTGACACGCAGGTGTGCATGGCCTCGATGACGACGGCGACGCCGTAAGGATGCAGGGTGTCCTCGATGCAGTCGCGGATCTGCTCCGTCAGTCTCTCCTGCACCTGGAGCCTGCGGGCGAAAGTCTCCACCACCCTGGCGATCTTGCTCAGGCCGGTGATCTCCCCTTTCGGGATGTAGGCGACATGACATTTGCCGAGGAAAGGCATCATGTGGTGCTCGCACATCGAGTAAAGTTCGATGTCCTTGACAAGGACCATCTGTGAATATTTCTCCTCGAACATGGCGGACTTGAGGATCTGTCCTCCGTTCTGGAAATAGCCCTGTGTCATGAACTGAAGGGCCTTGGCGACTCTTTCCGGGGTCTTCACCAGCCCTTCCCTGTCAGGGTTTTCGCCCAACAGTGTCAGTATGTCTTTCACGTGCTCCGCTATGCGTGCGGTGGTTTCTTCGTCGTAACGTTCAATTTTTTCGTATGCCATCTGAATCTGGTCCGTTAATTGCAATGATAGCGCTGTCTGCAAAAATACGAAAAAAGCATCGAATCTTGTTGTTTTTTACATATCTTTGCGGCCAGGACAGGAAGCAATTCCATTATTAGTAACAATTTAACCTATTATAGAAAAAATGTATTGGACACTTGAACTTGCCAGCAGCCTGGACGATGCTCCATGGCCGGCATCAAAAGAAGAGCTCATCGACTACGCCAACCGTTCGGGAGCCTCTGAGGAAGTGATCGAGAACCTCACCGAACTCGAGGACGACGGAGAGATCTACGAGTCCATCGAGGACATCTGGCCCGACTACCCTACCAAAGAAGACTTCTTCTTCAACGAAGAGGAATATTAAGCGCACTTCTGGCCGGAAGCGTTGTGCAGTCAGACCGGAGCGTTTGACATGAGGCTTTCTGGCTTGAAAACGTAAGCCGGTAAACCGGAGACGCATTACAATACTGAACACCGTGGGGGCGTTTGGAGCCCCACAAAGCGAGTTAGGTTATATCGTACCTGACTCGCTTTTGTGTTCTGGCAGATGCTTGCACATTGCCGCAGCCGCCTGTCTGCCGCCGGGGAGCCTGTCAGCCACATCTTGTGTTATGAATCCCACGCAGACGGACACTGTGTTTTCCGTGAAACAATGACTGTTTCTCACGCAAAGAGCTTTCTGGAAGCCAGATTCCGTGAAATCATGGTATTATTCCACGGAAAACACGAAGAGAATAAAACAACATTGAACCATAACTGAACATGAAATCTTTTTCTGAGGCCGAAAGACAGTGTCGCTCGTGCTTTGAAATGTGCGGCGAAGCATATCACGCATACACGTCCGGCAAAGAAATGCCGATTATCTTCACCTGCGATGAAGAACTGATTTTTGCCATGAACGCAACAGCCCTCGCCGCATTCATATTCAAAGAGTCCCTGAGGATACTTACATTTGAGATTATGAACAACCACTTCCATTTTGTCATCTGCGGCACAAGGCAGAATATCGAAGATTTCTTTCACCGCATCACAAAGAAACTGAAGCGCACGATTCCAACCGCAGGGAGAATGCAGCTGTACATCAAGCCGGTTCAAGACCTGTCAGCTATGCGTAACAACATCATATACACCAACCGTAACGGCTATGTCGCCAATCCGGACTGCACTCCATTCTCATACCCCTGGGGTGCAGGAAGGTACTATTTCAATGACATTCCGGCTGTTTCAACATTCAACGATATCGGTTACGCACAAAACCGGGCGATGTTCAGGGGTGACAATGTCAAACTGCCCGCAGACTGGCAGCTCGTGGATGCAAGCTCCATGAAGGATGGAAGCAAAAGAGACTCACCAGTCATCGCCTCAGAGAAAACTCCGTGCAACACCCGGTACATCGCTCCCCCTTCATTCTGTGACATACGGCTCGGAATGGCAATGTTCCGTGATGCACATCACTATTTCGCCATGGTCAGCAAAAATGTTGAAGCATATGCTGGAATTGCCGTAGATATTGATGACGGGGAATTCCTGACCGACCAGGAGCTGTTCTCACAAATCCAGAAGGTGGTACGCGAGAAATACCGACTCGTTTCTGTTCGTGAACTCTCGAACGCACAGAAACTTGACATAGCCCGCACCCTCCACTACGACTACCGCTCCTCCAACGGACAGATCAGACGCATTCTCGGTCTGAGCCAGTACGATGTGAATCAACTGTTCAAAGGATGATGCAACCTCCCGTCCAACCTGCAGGGCGCATGGTTGTCGAAAAAGGTCTTCTGGTGTTCAGCCGGGATTGCCTATGTGCTGTCGTTGCTGGAATTCTGCATTATTGCATGAAATTTTGCATATTGAAAGGCCATCAATATATAGTCATATCGACATGATGTAAGATATTCTTATGGAAATAAATGAAATATGCTATCGTCCTTGACAGGCGCACAAATCGAGTAATCATTATCAAACTTAACCCCGCAGATTTTCCCGACGAGAAAATTGAGGAATGTGATTGGGAACAGATTCTGTATCCATATGAGGATGAATTTTCGCTTGAAGAAGGAGCATAGCAGTAGCTATGTGACTGATGAAAGAGGAAATTCAGACCAAAAAGATTCATAAGAAATAAAGTTTACCATTTCAAAACAGCTTCTAATAGTAAGTCAAATGAAAAGGAATAGTAACTGGGCACAAATCAAGGCACCAACCATTATAGTCAGTGCCTGGTGATGGAGTTGTGATTTCAAATAAAATTGTATCTTTGCAGCAAAGTTGCAGAATTCTACATATTCTGTATAGAATTGCGAGTTTGATGTTATGAATAATGCTGAATATAACAACTGTTCCGAATGGATTGATGCTCAAGAAATGAGAGGACGCTACTTCTTTACAAAGGAAGATGTGCGGAAAATCTTTCCCGATGCGAAGGAGCATTCTTTAGCGGTGTCGTTGTCCCGCTTGGTTTCCTCAAAAAGGATAATCTCTCCATGGAAGAATTTCTATGTTATCGTGTCGATGGAGTATCGGCTGAGAGGAGTGGTGCCTGAGCATTTCTATATTGATCGGTTGATGAATTTCCTTGGCAGGAATTATTATGTAAGTTTGTTGTCTGCAGCAGCTTTGCATGGATCTTCTCATCAGCAGTCGATGACGTATTTCGTTATGGCCGATGGTGCCCCTTTGAGAAATGTGAAGAAGAAGGGAACCAGAATCGATTTTATCCAGAAGAGCAACATTGCCTCGGAATTTGTACAACAAGTGAAGACGCAATCCGGTTATATTCGGGTTTCCTCGCCATTAATGACTGCTTTGGATTTGGTGCAACAGGAAAGAAAGGTAGGCGGCTTGAGTCGTGTGGCGGAGGTGCTGTATGAGCTGGTGGAGGTGGTGAAGTTTGATAATCAGAGCCTCTCCTTGATGAAGTGCTATCCTCCTGCCATTATTCAACGCATGGGGTATATTCTGACTCTTTTGGAATATGAGTCACTGTCAGATGAACTGTATGAGTTGTGCATGGGCTGTGGAATGAAATTCCGCAGAACTGCTTTGAAAGCATCTAAGCCTACCGAGGGGGGGATGGAGGTGGATGACCGCTGGAAAGTGATTATTAACCAGGGAATAGAAATTGACGAGATATGATACAGGAATCATTTATTAGGGAGTGGAGCGAAATGGCTCCATGGTCGAAGAACGAGATGGTGGAGCAGGATTTGATTATCTGTCGTGCGTTGGTGAGTATCTTCAGTGATGATTTCCTGAGGGAGAATCTCGCTTTCCGTGGCGGTACGGCTTTGCACAAGCTCTTTATGCAGCCTCAGCCTCGATATAGTGAGGATATTGACCTTGTGCAGATTAAGCCAGGGCCGATCAAACCGATCATGTTTCGTCTGGGAGAGGTGCTGGATTGGTTGCCGAACCGTACCACTCAACAGAAGAAGCATAGTAACAAGCTGTTGTTCCGTGTGGATTCAGAGATCCCGCCTATCCTGCAAATTCGTATGAAGGTGGAGATCAACTGCTTTGAGCATTTCAATGTGTTAGGATTGCAGGAAGTGCCATTCAAGGTCGAGAACAGCTGGTTTACGGGAGAGACTAATTTAACCACTTATCATTTTGAGGAACTCGTAGGCACTAAGGTGCGTGCTCTCTATCAGCGTAAGAAGGGTCGCGACTTGTTCGACCTCTATACGGCTTTGGTTACACGTGATCTGGATGTTGACAAGGTGCTGGAATGTTATCGCAAGTACATTGAGTTTGTGGTTGATCGAGCTCCATCGTACAAGGAGTTCGTGCAGAACATGGAACTGAAGATGCAGGACGAGGAGTTCTTGGAGGACGTCACTCCTCTGCTTCGACCAGAGATTGAGTTTGATCCTCACAAGGCCTATGCTCTTGTGTATGAGAAATTGATTGACCGGATGCCCGGGAAGAGGGATTAATACATAGATTACCATGGATACTCACAATCATTTTCGTTCGCTGGATGAGCTCATCAGGGGACTCGATAGGGAAAGGGCTTTGCTGAAGGAGATGTTTGCCAAACGCAAGACTTACTCATTCCGCTATGATATTGCCCGCGAGCTGGCCGCCAAGAAGGAGGAAAGTCTGGATTTCCTCCGCAGGAATGGTGTCATCAGAGACAATGGCGAGTTTGTGGAGCTGGAGGATGTGTACCTGAAGTTCTTCGAAGAGGTGCTGGAGGTCAATGAGGAGATCAATGTGGCGAGTGTGAAGCAGAGCATTGACAACCTGAATGAGAATATCGAGTACTATCTGATTGAGAAGTCGCCAGCGAAGAAGCACGCGTATCTAACTGAGGTGAAACGCATCCTTCACACGATTGCCCTGAATATCCTGAGGAGTGTGATTGACCTGAAGCGAAACATCGACAGCACTTACAAGAATGAACCGACTCTGGCTATCAAGAAAAAGAAGCTGGAGAATCTGGATGAGAAGAGAAAGGATATTGCGGTCTTCATCAAGGAGTGTGAGAAGGTGATTGAGGAGAAGC
>JAKSJH010000115.1 GCA_024398315.1 Bacteroidales bacterium | reverse complement strand
TACACCTACAGCGTCCCGACGATAAGGGGAATGTTCCAGGAGATGTACTACTGGGACACCTTCTACACCAACGAAGGTCTTCTGCTGCTGGGAGACATCGACCAGGCAAGAAGCAACGTGGACAACATCCTCTACATGGTCGAACATTTCGGCTATATGCCGAACGGCACTCACAAGGCTCTGCTCAACCGCTCACAGCCGCCATATTCAAGCATGATGGTCAGAAGCGTCTACGAAAAGAGCGGAGACAAGGAATGGCTTGCGCAGGCGTACGCCACACTTGAGAAGGAATATTCTTTCTGGATGACTCAGCGTACAGCCCCGAACGGTCTCAACCGCTACGGACACTGTGCCACGGATGAGGAACTCATCGGCTTCTATGGTGCTATTTCCGGAAGACTCCGCACAGACCGTTCTGAGAGCGTGAAGACGCTGGCTGACACTCTCAAGGCAAGCGCCCACTGGCTTGCTGAAGCAGAGTCGGGATGGGATTTCAACCCTCGCTACAGCCAGCGCTGCATGGATTTCAACCCGGTCGACCTCAACGCCCTTCTGTATGTCTTCGAGGACAACATGGCCTGGTTCTCAAAGGAACTCGGCAACGGGCGGACTGCTGAATGGAAGGATCTTGCAGACAACAGGAAGTCATTGATTCAGAAGTACTGCTACAATCCGGAGGACGGACTTTTCTACGACTATGACTTCGTCAATGACTGCAGGAGCAAGGTGCTCTCAGGAGGTGTCTTCAACCTGATGTACGCAGGAATCATGACAAAGAAGCAGGCATCAGCGATGGTGAAGGCTCTCCCTCGCCTGGAAATGGAGCATGGAGTGGCGGCTTGCGAGAATATTCCTTGTGAACTGACCTACCAGTGGGCCTTCCCTAACGCATGGGCCGCCATCAACTACATGGCGATGCGCGGAATGGACCGCTACGGCTTCCGCAGCGACGCCCGCCGCCTTGCCAGAAAGTACCTGGACAGCAATGTCGGGCAGTTCAAGGAGACGGGGGTGCTCTGGGAGAAATACAATGCCACGACGGGCAGGAACGATGCTGCCTCTGAATATGGTACCCCTGGAGACTTCATGGGCTGGACCGCCGGAGTCGTGCTCTTCACCATGGATTATCTCTGCGGCGAGTCAGAGTAGTTATGAATTAAATTGTATCTTTTGTATCTTCGAAATAATAGAATTATCTTGAATATGTTCGCAAAAGAAGTGTATGTCGCAAGGCGCAGGACCTTGCTGGAAAAAATGAGTCAGACAGCTCCTCATGGCAGCAGAGGAATTGCTCTCTTCATCGGTAACGTCGAGGCGGCCGCCCAGTACAAGGACAACGCCTACAAGTTCCGTCAGGACTCATCCTGGCTCTATCTGTTCGGGCTTGACATTCCACGTTATGCCGCAGTGATCGACCTGGACACTGCCGAGGAGATGATATTCGCTGACGATGTCGAGATCGGAGACATCATCTGGATGGGGCCACAACCTTCCGTCTCATCTCTTGCCGCAGAGGTAGGTGTCAGCAGGACAGCCCCTTACGCTTCTCTTGATGCAGTGGTGGCCAAGGCTGTCTCTCAAGGAAGGAAAGTCCATTTCCTCCCACCGTCCCGCTGGTACAACACGATGAAGACTGCATCCCTGCTGGGTATTCCTGATGCCGCAGTTGCCGGCAGTTCTTCCGTTAACCTCACCAAAGCCCTGATTTCGATGAGACTTGTCAAGGAAGCCTGCGAGATAGAGCAGCTGGATAATGCCGGCTCTCTCGGGCAGGAGATGCACACCGTCGCCCGCAACAATGTCAGGCTCGGCCGCATCGAGCAGGAAGTAGTCGGCGCGATGGAAGGAGCCACCCTTGCAAAGGGCTGGGGAGTCTCTTTCCCGACCATCCTCACGCAGCATGGAGAAACTCTCCACAATCACCTTCATGACAAGGTCATAGAACCAGGGAAACTGATGGTCATCGATGCCGGAGCGGAGAACAACATGCACTATGCTTCCGATTTCACCAGGACCCTGCCTACAGGCGGCAAGTTCACCACCAGACAGCGCGAAATCTACCAGATAGTCTGCGATGCCAATGAATATGGCTTCAGCCTGACCCGTCCGGGCATCACTTACCGCGAAGTCCATCTTGCTGTCGCAAGGCAGATGCTGGAGGGTCTGAAAGCCCTCGACCTGGTCCGCGGCGATGTCGACGAGATGGTGAATCTGGGAATAGCAGGACTCTTCCAGCCGCACGGTCTCGGCCACAACATGGGTCTTGATGTCCACGACATGGAAGATCTCGGTGAGAACCTGGTAGGCTATGATCCGGACCAGACCCGCTCCACCCAGCTGGGTCTCGGCAGTCTGAGAATGGCCCGCAGACTCGTTCCTGGCAATGTGATCACCGATGAGCCGGGAATATATTTCATCCCTGCCCTCATTGACAAATGGAAGGCCGAAGGCACTGACAAGGGATTCGTCAACTATGCCAGGCTTGAGTCCTACTACGATTTCGGAGGCATCCGCCTTGAGGATGATGTCCTCGTGACCGCTGACGGAGCCAGGAGGACGGGTCCGGACCGTCTTCCGATCCAGCCGGACGATGTAGAGGCGTCAATGTCTATATAGATATTCAGTCATGCTTTCTCTTGTTGCTGTGCTCGCCGTTCTGGCGGGAATCATAGGAATCATCGGGAGCATCGTTCCCGGTCTGCCTGGGCCCCCTGTCAGCTGGGTCGGACTCCTGCTGCTCTATGTCTGGGGTTCCGGGGCTGACACATCGGGAGATCCGATGACATTGTCCTTCCTGATCATCTGGTTTGTCATAATGCTGGTCGTGACCGTGATAGACTATGTTGTCCCTGCTTCCTTCACCAAACTTACCGGAGGCACCAAGGCGGCAGGCAGAGGAGCCATCGCCGGACTGATAGTAGGTCTTTTCGTCCCTCCTGTCGGTATCATTCTCGGTACTCTTCTCGGAGCGTTCCTCTCGGAACTGATCTTCGCGAGGAAGGATGGCTGGCAGAGCGCTAAATCCGCCATGGGAGCTCTCCTGGGCTTCCTTTTCGGCACAGGAATCAAACTGGTCGCTTCCGGACTGATGATGTACTATATTTTTGTGTATATGAATTGATCCAACTATGAAACATCTTGTAATTACTTTCTTTTTCTTGATTCTTCTTCTGTCTTCCTGTGGGAAGCAGGATCCTGTCCCTGTGGCTGTCACCGACATTACGCTGGACATGACTTCCGTCACTTTGGAAGTCGGTTCATCAATAACTGTCACAGCATTTGTTTCTCCATTCGATGCAGAAGACAAGTCGGTCACTTGGGAATCTTCGGACACAACCGTTGTCAGAGTCGACGAGGGGATGATTTCCGCCCTCAAGGCAGGCACCGCCTCTGTCTCTGCCACAGCTGTCGGTGGCGGAAAGTCGGCTGCATGTTCTGTGACCGTCACGATGAAGCGTCCTCAGGTTGTCGACCTTGGTCTTTCCGTCAAATGGGCTTCGTTCAACATAGGGGCCAACTGCCCGGAAGAGACAGGTGATTCTTTCTCATGGGGGGAGTTGTCCCCTAAGAAAGACTCGTACTGGGACCGCTACAATTATTGTGGTGGGACATACGATTCCATCACAAAGTACTGTACCATGAAAGCGTACGGCAGGGTGGACAACAAGACCGAGCTTGATGCTTCCGATGATGCCGCAGTGATCTACTGGGGTGAGGGATGGAGAATCCCTACTAACGACGAGTGGCAGGAACTGGAGGAAGAGTGTCTCAGGGAGTCGGTGACTGTCAACGGGGTGCCGGGCCTGCGTTTTACCAGCAGGACAACAGGGGGGAGCATATTCCTTCCTGTCTTGGTATTCAGTCTTGAATCGACGGGGCAGAGCGGTTACTGGTCTTCTTCCTTGTGTGTCGGGTATCCTTACATGGCGTGGGAGATGTATTTGATGTATGAGATTCCTTCCGTCAGAACCAGCAGGGGATACACCGAGCGCTATCTCCCACATTACATCCGTCCTGTTACTGACTGATTATGAACATGAAAACACATCGTATGGCAACATATTCACTGGCTGCAGCATCGGTTCTTGCAGCCGCAGCTATTCTTGTTTCATGCGGGAAGGATCCCGTGGCTGTTCCTGTTTCTTCTCTGACCTTGGGCGAGACGTCCATTTCTCTGAACGAGGGTGAGACAAAGACCCTTTCCGTGTCGGTCTCTCCGGAGACGGCTGACAACAAGCTGGTCATCTGGTCTACCAGCAACGCTTCCGTCGCAAGGGTCTCTTCCGGTGAGGTGACGGCGGTCAAGGCGGGGAATGCTGTCATCACAGCGAAGTCTGACGATGGCGGCAGGACTGCTGTCTGCAATGTCTCTGTTTCGGCTCTGCGGATAAGCGTTGAGTCTTTGTCCCTTGACTGCAGTTCCATTGAAATCATGGAAGGGGAACAGGCGAAGGTCAGAGCTGTCGTGAAACCGGACAACGCGACTGACAGGAAAGTCCTGTGGACCAGTTCCGACGAGAACATCGCTACAGTAAAGAACGGAAAGATCAGCGCTCTTCATCCTGGAATAGTCACTGTTACAGCAGAGACAGAGGACGGAGGGTTCACTGCCTCCTGTGAAGTGACTGTACTGGCTTTGCCGGAAATTGTTCCGGTTGACCTTGGTCTGAGTGTCAGATGGGCATCGTGGAATGTCGGAGCGATGGCTCCTGAGGAACCGGGCGGTTTCTTTGCATGGGGGGAGACTCAGGGCAAGAAGGGTTTCTCGTGGGACACTTACCTCTGGGGAGATGGGTCCACCGGGGCTTTGACCAAGTACACGGGCTCTGACAAGACTGTTCTTGATCCGGAAGACGATCCGGCCGCTGTCCGTTTCGGGGAAGGATGGAGAATGCCTACTCTGCAGGAGTGCGAGGAACTGATGTCCAATTGCATAATATCATTTGGGAACAGCGAGAACAACGGAGCCAGGGGATTCATATTGACCAGCAAGAAAAACGGGGAGCGATTGTTTTTCCCTGCAGCAGGCTGTTACAAGGGAAACACTCTCAAACAACCAGGTTCCGTCTGCGTTTTCTGGACGTCGACCCTCTCTGCTGAATCTCCTGCGTGTGCAAAAGCTGTCAGTCTGACTCAAGAGTTTTATTATTATGATTTTATTCAAGATGAAGAACGTTGTATGGGCCTTACTGTCCGTCCGGTCATTGAGTGAATTCTTCCAGAAAACTCTTGTCTTTCTGGCTCTTCTTCCAACCGTTACTCTCAATGCTTTTGACTGGAAGCATCAGTCCTGTTCGGAACTGAGGCGTGACATGCTTTCATTCGCCCAGGATTTTGCGGGCATGGCCAAGGGGACGCCTGAGGGAAGGGTGCTCCGCAAGTTCATCAAGGCCGAGAACCGGAAGGCTCCGGAGGACACACTGTCCTGGATCATGGACACTTATGAGCTTGTCCAGAAGTTGGAGTCGCTCTGTCCTCCGACGGAGGATGACGGTTCTTTCGAGGCCCAGGTGAGGAAGAACACAATGCTTCTCCTGGACTTTCCGATCCACGTTGACAACACGGCTCCGTCTGCTTCCGAGCAGGAGAAGGCTGCGTTTGACGCTTTCTCAAAGAGATATCTTGCCGACGCCCGCCGGAAGGCTCTGGACTGGCTTGCGTCTCCGGCCCCGGCTCCTGGAGAGCTTCAGGTCTGCGAGTTCTACAACATGAGCTGCCTGCTCAGGACATCAAGCCGCACTCTCGCCATCGATGTCCGCTGGGACGGAACGGCAGAGGAGGCATTTGAAATCGCCCGTAAGTCGGACATATTCTTCCTTTCGCATCCTCATCTGGACCACTACAATCCTGCGATGCTGGAGGCGCTGGGGAAGGCCGGTGCGGCCATGGTGCTTCCTTCCGATGTGTTCCCTGAATATTCAGGGATGGATAAGATAGTTGTCGATGCTCCTTGGGACCAGCCGGTTTCTGTCAGAGGTGTGGACGTGCAGATTGTCAGAGGCGACCAGGGAAAGGGTTTCCCGAACAACGCCTATCTGCTTTCCTTCGACGGATGGAAGGTCCTGCTTCCAGGAGAGAACGAGCATCCAGAGCTGTATGCTCCGCTGAAGGGTTTCCCGGCCCCGGACCTGATTCTTTTCCCATCATGGAACGGATTGGACCGGATGCTGGGCATAGTCCGTCAGATGCCGGGTCATGTCGATGGAGGGACGGTCTGTGTCCCCGGTCATGAGAACGAGATCCTCTTCCACGGAATCAACCACAGGGAATCCTACAGAGAACTGTTCCAGAGGCCCGACAGGCTTGGCTCAGATGCCGTGAAGAAGGGCTTCAAGGTGATGCTTGAGGACCTCGGAGAGCATCTTACCCTGAAGAAGTGACGTCCTCGCCATTGCGGACTCTTCTCCGTCATTGCGGGCTTGACCCGCAATCCCCTGAGCCGGAGGGATGGTGGCGAAATATCTCCGCCGTCGCTTCTCAGCGTTGCAGACCCTCGTTCTCCCTAAGGGGTCTGCGACGGTTGGTTAATAAGCCCACCTGATTATCAATCACTTGCAAAACAGAGCGTCGCAGACCCCACACTCATTTCGAGGGTTTGCGACGCTGAGTCAAAATCGTAGCGTTGTGCGACCGGAAGATATCGTTCAGCAAGAAAACTGATTATATTGGCTAATCCAGAGGCTCACATCCGTGAGACCGGCTCCGGACACACTCGATGAAACACCACCGAACGGACAGAGCCCCTTCGAGGTCCTTCTTGTTATAGCGACCCTCGCACAAGCGTAGTCTCATAGAGTGAATAATTGATTATGGCATGTAATAGGTTATTGCCTACGGCTGAGGTACTTGAGTCGTGACAATGCTGTTACTACGTCAATAATTCCAACACTCTGTAATTGAATCATATCTAATTATTATATCCTCTAATATATTGACAAATGACAATGAAAAAGTCGAATCGGAATCCAAATGGTATAGAAACTCATCAGCCAGTATTGTGTCTCGACATGTAATAGAATACAAATCTTTGGGATATACTCCGTTCTGATCATAATAGGTTTCTATTGCTTCTATGTAATTCTCACCAATATGTTTCATTTTGTTTTCCCAGGATTGATTAAGCATATGGCATATAATGGCATATGCACAAAAGACGATAATGCAAATAAGTGGAAAGTATAAAATGATTTTATATATACTGATGAATAACTTATTTATTTTTGACATGTTCTTCTTGATTATTGTTTGTTTGATTGTCTGAAAATATCGGGTGACTGGAATAATTCTTTTCTGAAGGTGGATTCTTTGAATCTGTTTCGGGCATAGTCTCATAGTTTGGAGCATTTTGAGGGTCTGTTGCTCCTAATGATTCTAAAAAATGCAAAAGTTGCTCGCCTAATGTATAAGAAGAATTTGGATCAAAGTATTCTGCCCCAAAGATAGCCCCATATTTATCAGATGTTAAATCTTCGTAACTAAATGCAGAATGTCTAGCAAAGATTAAGTCAGAACATTCCTGAATCAGGCCTTGTTTTATAGCCTTTCCGCGAGGATGCTGTTTTGCTTTCACTTTAAAACTATACGCTTTCCCTGAGTAAAACATAAAATGAGACATGTCAAGCCATCCTACAAAAGCATACTATTCGCAGCTGCAAGTCCTTGCTTTTGACCAGACTTTGTTCCTGTTGTTTTAAGTTCTGTCACAAAGCCAATGGCAGTTCCACTAAAAAGTTTTACGGGTTCTTTGCCAATATCATCCCAAAATAAAAGTGAATTGTTAAGACAGTAGGCGAACTGGGAGTGGCCGTAGTACTTCTCCGCGAGCGGGTCGGGTGCGAGCCAGCGGTTGGTCGGGTCGGTGACGGTCTGGGAGGCCTGTCCGCCGGTGAGTTCCCAGCGCTTGCCCAGAGGCAGGTAGTCGCTGGTCTCGAGGACGCCGCCCAGCGAGAGGGTCCCGTCGGATACCATGGAGTATATCAAAGAGCCCAGGTACCTGACTCCCGTCGCTTCCCACCGCACTGAGCCTGGCACCGTCCGCAAGATAGGAATATTCCGCGAGAGTTGAGCCGCTGCGGGCGATCTTTTTCGTCAGCCCGATGGCGTTGTACTCCATGTCGAGCCCCGAGAGGCCGTCGTGGGTGACGTTGCCGTCATTCCGGACTCTTCTCCGTCATTGCGGGCTGGACCCGCAATCCCCTGAGCCGGAGGGTAGGTAGTGAAATATCTCCGCCGTCGCTTCTCAGCGTCGCAGACCCTCGTTTCCCATAGGGGGTCTGCG
>JAKSJH010000114.1 GCA_024398315.1 Bacteroidales bacterium | reverse complement strand
AGCTTGTAGTAGAACGGATTGTAGGAACGGAAGACACTGAATTCAGCAAGTCTGGAGATGTTGAACATGGAGGAGATACTGAGACCCTCGGTGATGAAGCTCAGATCCTGGGAGGCCTCGATCACAGACAGCATCTGTGAACGGTTCCTGTCCTGATAACCCCTGACCATTTCAGCATAAGGGTTGATGTACTGACCGTTGTCATAGTTACCGAAGAGGATGTGCTTGATGTACTTGTGTTCCTCATCCGGCTCATAGTAAGGAGCGAAGAGCACCGGGTTCGAATGGACGACAAGGCTGTACATCTCATCTCCCGATCTGATAGGTCCGGAGTAATCGTCGAAGTTGCCGGTCATCCTGACTCCGAGCTTCGTCGTCTTGGTGACATTGATGTCGACGTTGGCCCTGATGGTGTAGTTCCTGAAATCGATGTTGTTATTGAAGGAGTTCCTCTTATCGACTCTCAGGATACCGTTGTCCTTGGATGCGGAACCGGACACATAGTACTGGGCCACCTTTCCACCACCGGTCACACTGACATTTCCACGCTTGCTCGGTGCAGTCTTGTTGAAGAGCATGTGATACCAGTCGTTTGCCGGATAGATGTAAGGGTTGGAACCAGGCTTTCCCGTGTTCTCGATCTTGTCCTGGCTGTACAGGATGTCACCGAGAGGGTCTCTGGTGAGGACAGCCTCGTTGGCGCATTTCATGTATGTCACAGGATCAGCGAGATCGACCGTGCTGGTAGGAGATGCCACGGATGTCTCCAGACGGGCGAACACCTTTGCAGTTCCCTCAGCACCTCTCTTGGTCGTGACGAGGATGACTCCGTTCGCACCGCGCGCACCGTAAAGGGCGGTTGCAGTCGCATCCTTCATGATGGAGAAGCTCTCGATGTCATCAGGCTGGAGTCTGGCCAGGTCGGTCGCAGTAAGCTCGATGTTGTCGATGAGGATCAGAGGGCTGGTGTTGGCACCGAATGTCGTGATACCTCTGACGAAGAAGTCGGCATTGTCCTTTCCAGGCTCTCCGGAACGCTGGTAGGCGATCACACCTGCCATGTTACCTGCGAGGGCGGTGGTAAGGTTGCTGGAAGGAATCTTGAGCTTGGTCGGGTCGATTGTGGTGACCGCACCGATGACGCTCTCCTTTCTTTGCTTTCCGAATGCAACGACGATGGCGTCGTCAAGGCCCTCGGTCTGATCTTCCATTACGATGAGGAGCTCATCCTCTCCGTTGTAGGTCAGTTCCTTGTCCTTCATTCCAAGCATGTTGACAACCAGAGCCGTACCCGGCTTGAGAGTTTCGAAGTAGAACATACCGTTGTCATCGGTGATGGCACCTCCCTTGGTTCCCTTCACCATGACAGCTGCTCCAGGCAAAGGAAGACCTTCCTGGTCGAGGACCTTGCCACCTACACCTTTTCCTTGTTTTGAAGTCTGAGGAGCAGCATTGGCAGCAGAAGTCTTTTTTGTAATGTAGACCTGTCTGCCGTCGATTCTGAAGGAATTGTCGGTTCCTTTGAACAACTCGGACAGGACAACTTTGATGTCAGCATCAGAAAAAGCAAGGGTCACCTTTCTGGATTTGTCGACATCGGCAGCATTGTAGAAGAAGACATAGTTGTTGGAATCTTCAATCATGTTCAAGACTTCCTCAACCGTCTTCCCCTCCACACTCAGAGTTACTTGGCTTATCGCAGTCTTGTTCTGGGCCTGGAGAGGAATGGACATCCATCCTCCGCCGATGACGAAAGCCAGAAAAAGAATTAACGAAAGCCTTGTTCGTTGTCTGGACATAAACGACTAGTGTTTAATGGTTAATAAAAATTGATAGTGATTATATGGTTATTGTTAATTGAAATTCATGTAGTACACCCCGTCCTTCTGAGCATAGTTGAAGGAGGCTATCCTCATCAACCCCTTCAGGATGACATCTATGTCTTCCTTGAGTTCCAGAGTGCCATGACAGATGATTCCTGAAGATTGCTTCGGAAGGACGAAAGTCACATTGTAGAACCGGCACAGCTTCAAAAGGACATCCTCGATAGGAGCATTTTCAAAACGGTAGACACCCTCTGTCCAGGAAGTGTACATGTTCGGATCGATCCGCTTGAGAGTCATGCCGTCGCTTTCCACCGTCAGCGCCTGAGCCGGGTCCAGAGAGACAACCTTCTCTCCGGAAGCGACATCCACGCTGCCTTTGACCAGCACCACCCTGGAGAAATCATCCGTTGAATATGATGATATGTCGAAGCTGGTGCCCTTCACACGGACATCCATATCACGGGAATGGACGATGAAAGGCCGGCCGTCATGGGCGATTTCCGCATAGACCTCACCATCGACAGTGATTTCACGGCTGCCGCCAGTGAAAACCTTCGGATAGCCCACCGAAGTTCCGGCATTGACCCAAAGGACACTGTGGTCAGACAGCTCAAGTTTTGCAATCCTGCCGAAAGGAACGTAGATCGTCCTGTTCTCGTTCTGCGAAGCATCTTCCTGAGAAGTCTCATCCCTGACAGGTTCTTCAGCAGCAGCCTTTTCAAATACAGGGACATCGCTGAGCTTCATGTTTCCCTTGCTGTCATATATGATCTCAGGACTGTCACCGTCAAGAAGGAGTTCTGAATTGCTGGAGATGATGGCCACTTTGTCATACTTCTGAGGTGCGGTGATGATCATCGAGTCAGAATCCACCTTCAGCTCATCCTGCTCCTTTACTTCTGATGGATAGAATATGAACAGAATGGCCAGTGCGGCGGCGACAGATGCCAGGACAGAAATGAGAGGCACCAGAAACTGATGTCTGCGGCCGACGGTCTCCGCCGGTGCGGAGGCACAATCAACAGCAATCTTCTGCCACAGCTGTTCCAGGTCTTCCTGATCCGGTTGAAGAAGGCCCACCTTCCATCGGTAGAGGACAAGATCAGCATCGGTATATTCGATGATGTCGATACCCCTTTTCCTGATCAGATCATCCCAGAAACGATCCGTTTCCCTGGTAGGATACAGTTTCGATCTGACGAAGAAATCATCCGAAAGAAAATCCGAAGATTTGTATTGAGAATAATCCGTCATCTTGAAATGATATTCACTTTTCAACTGCAATCTTTCCCTCGACAAGCAACCTCTTGAGCTTTGCCAAAGTCCTCTGGAAAAGGTTCTGAGCGGACTGAGGCTGGACTCTCATGATTCTGGAGATCTCCTTGAAGCTCTTCCCTTCATTGAACCTCAAGTAGAGGATCTCCCTCTGCCTGATGTTGAGCGAAGAAACCATTTCCTTGACAATCTCGACATCCATGAGCATCGTCTCCCTGCCGATGATGTCATCATCGGCTTGTCCAGGACTCTCGATGTCTATGTCTGAAATGTCAACGTTCTGATTCACGCGCCTGTCATTCAATCTGTGATAGATCTTGTTCCTCACAGAAGCCATCAGGTACCGCTTCTTGTCGTATGCCCTGGAGAAAGCAGCGGCATTGGCATGGATGTCAACGAACACGTCATGGATGGCATCGTCAACAATGTCTGTCTGCCGGCACAGGCACAGGCCATAGGAATACAAGTCCCAAGAATACCTCTTGAAACAATCTTCCAGTTCGGACAGTCCGGCTCTCATAAAGGGACACTTTTAAATTACGCTTCTTTCAAAACGTAATAATACATAACATTTATTAATAGAGTATCGTTTTAATAAAATATACTCACTTAAACGCCATGCTTTTCAGAAATATTCAGGGAAGGCGGATTTCAGGCTGGGACGTGCGACCTCCAGCAGCGGAACCATCACGAAAGGTCTTTCGGCAATGCCTTTGTGTGGAATAGTAAGTTCTTCTGTATCAATTATTTCATTCCCGTAGAAAAGAATGTCGATGTCAATGATCCTGGAGTGGTAGATTCTGTTTCCGGAAGCATCGTGTTCCGGCTTGTCAAGCCGCCCCATGCTCCGTTCTATCTCCTTGACCTTCCGGAGGACCTCCATTGCGGCGTCTTCCGCCGGTCCTTCCGGCCTGAATGTCCTGTAAAGGACCACAGCGTTCAGGAACTTTCCTCCGGAGAAACCCATCGGCTTGGTTTCAATGAGTCTGGACAAGGACTGGTAGTGCCCCTCGAAAGCCTCGTCCATCCTTCGGAGAGCCTGAGCGATGTTCTTCTCACGGTCTCCGAGGTTGCTCCCCAAAGAAAAATATATGCTTACAAAAGCCATCCCCTCCTGTTGTTGTCAGGCATTGTCAACGGTCTCCACGTCATCGTAGCCGAGAGCGAGTCTGGCCTCCTCCGAAAGCATGCTCTGGTCCCAGGCCGGCTCGAAGACCAGATCAACGTCGCAGCCCTCGATGCCCGGCACGTCCAGAACGTTTGTACGCACATCCTCAACGACCATGTCAGCCATAGGACAGGTCGGAGCCGTGAACGTCATCTTTATCCTGGCCACATGGTCCCTGCCGATGTAAAGATCGTAGATAAGACCGAGGTCATAGATGTTGACCGGGATTTCCGGATCGTACACTTGCTTGAGGGCAAGCACCACATTGTCATAAAGCGGAGCGAGAGCCTTCGCCTCTTCTGCAGTCAGAACTTCGCTGACCACCTTCTTTTCTTCTCCGCCTGTCACTGCACCGTTCAAATTATCCATATACCGTCACACTAAGGAATGATGAAAAAATAAGTTGGTAAAGATTTATGAAAGATTGTTTATGGATTTTGAATATGGAATGAAGGAGCGTAGCGGGCTACGTGACTGAATGACATGTTCAAAAGACAAAACAAGATTCATAAAGATTACCAGATTATTTTTTAAGAATGACTAAGAATGTGATTCAAAGGTTCGCCTTCGCGGCCACCTTGATTGTTTCTATCATCGAGACCAGACCGTTGGCCCTGGTAGGAGAAAGATTGTCCTTCAGACCTATTTCCGCCACAAAGCCGAAATCGTCGGACGCAATCTCCTCCGGAGTCCTTCCGGAATAGACCTCTATCAGCAGGGAGATGATGCCTTTCGTGATGATCGCATCACTGTCGGCTGAAAACCAGATTTTCCCTGCCTCGACTTTCCAGTCAAGCCATACTCTTGATTGACAGCCCTTTACCAGTCTGTCTTCCGTTTTTGATGACTCTGGAAAAGACTCCAGCCCCTTACCTTTTTCAATAAGGAGTTCGTACTTGTCCAACCATTCGTCGAACATCGAAAACTCATCGATGACTGACTGCTTCGCTTCTTCCAAACTACTCATTCCTGTCTGTTTGTTTTGTATTCGTTTCGTTTCACTGGACCAGCATTGAAACCGCCCTGTCAAGCGATTTGATGAACATTTCCGCTTCCTGCATCGTGTTGTAAGGAGCAAAGGACGCGCGCAGCATTCCCGTCACTCCAAAACGGTCCATCAACGGCTCTGCGCACATCTGCCCGGAACGGACCGCTACTCCGAGCTTGTCCATTATCTAAGCCAGGTCCTCGTGGTGGGCTCCCTCTACACAGAAGGAGAAAATCGGCAGCTTTTTTTCTGTTCCACGTGGAACACCGAACAGCTTTATCCGGGAATCCGCCTTCAGGCATGAACTGACATATTCACAAACCTCGTCCTGCTGCCGCTGAATGCTTTCGTCCCGCATCAGCTCCGCCGTCTGCAAAGCCGGCTTGAAGGTCGGCACAGAATTGAAGTTCTGAGTCCCGGCTTCAAACTTGCCCGGAAGAGGGGCGTAGGTGGTTCCTGCGAAAGAGACGGATGCTATCATCTCCCCTCCTCCCTGATAAGGGACCATCCTGTCCAGCCATTCTTTCTTTCCGTAAAGGACTCCGGTGCCGGTCGCAGCATAGAGCTTGTGACCGGAGAAAGCATAGAAGTCACAGTCCAGATCCTGGACGTCAACAATGGAATGGACGACGCCCTGTGCTCCGTCAACCAGGACCGGACAGTTCTTGGAATGGCAGATGCGGACGATTTCCTTGACGGGATTCTCGATGCCTAGTACATTGGAGACATGGGTCACAGCAAGAATCCTGGTGCGTGGTGTGAGAAGAGAATCGAGGAGCTCGATGCAGAGATGTCCTTCGTCGTCGACCGGAAGGACCTTCAGAACCGCCTTCTTTCTCTGACAGACCATCTGCCATGGAACGATGTTCGAATGATGCTCCGCTTCCGACACGATTATTTCATCACCCTCTCCGATGAAGGTCTCGCCGAAGGAGAAAGCAACAAGATTCATCGAGCCGGTGGCTCCTGAAGTGAATATGATCTCCTCCCTGCTGCGGGCATTGATGAAGTTCCGGACAGCGTCACGTGTGCTCTCATATTCATCCGTCGCCTGCACGGCAAGACGATGGACGGCCCGGTGGATGTTGGCGTTTGCAGAAGAAGTGAGACAGCGCCACTTTTCCATCACGGACAGCGGCCGCTGCGAAGTGGCTGCGTTGTCCAGATAGACAAGAGGCTTTCCATAGACTTTCTCCCCGAGCGAGGGAAACAATGTTCTCAATTCTTCTACGTTCATCTCTGCCATTGATATATTACGCAAAAATACTAAATCAATTCCTTATGCAAAAGATAATTCTTACCTTTGATGAAACAATGTTGTCCCTTCCGGCTATCCCGGGCGAACCAGTGGACATCCAAGACTACTGTAACATGATAGACTACATCAAAGGAACGATTGCAGAACTTTCCCCTGCTGAACTCATCCTAGACAACCACGGCATAGGATTCAGAATCCTCATCTCACTCCAGACCTACCAGATGCTGGAGGACAAGAAGGAGGCCACCGTCTACATCCACCACTATCTTCGTGAAGACATGGAGCTGTTCTACGGCTTCTCCACAAGGGACGAAAGGGAGCTCTTCGAACTTCTGATCAGTGTTTCAGGAATAGGTGTCAACACCGCCAGGATGATGCTCTCCTCCTTGTCTGCGGAAGAGATCCGTCAGGCCATCCTGTCTGAAGATGTCAGCAGGATCAAGAGCGTGAAGGGAATAGGGCTCAAGAGCGCCCAGAGACTTGTGCTTGAGCTGAAGGACAAGGTGGTCAAAGGTGAAGGTTCGGATTCTTCCGAGCTGTTCGGCGGCGGAAGAAGCGAAGTCGTTGAAGAAGCCACAAGGGCTCTCATCATGCTGGGATTCACAAAGCAGGCCGTCAGCAAAGCCGTCCAGGCAGTGCTCAAGGCCAATCCGAACGCAAAGGTCGAGCAGATCATCAAATCCGCCCTCCAGATGATGTAGGGCATCTTCCCTACCTGCCGAAATACACGAGAAGAATGGATATGTCCGCCGGAGAGACTCCGGAGATCCGTGAAGCCTGGGCTATTGTCTCAGGCTTGTATTTTTTCAGTTTCTGACGACACTCTATAGTAAGACCGGACACTTTGTCGAAGTCGAATCCGTCAGGAATGGAAAGGTGTTCAAGTCTTGCAATCTTTTCGGCAATTGCCTTCTCCCTTTCGATGTAGCCCTTGTATTTGATCGCGATTTCAACCGATTCTACTATTTCCTTACGCAGGACCTTGCTTTCAAAATCAGATTCCTCAGGCAGGAAAACAGAGTGCTTTTCCTGTGTTCCACGTGGAACAAAATCGAGCAGTGACGTCAAAGAAACTTCAGGACGGGATGCAATTTCTGAAATCTTCTTCGACTCACCGAGCGGGGACGATCCAACTGAGGAAAGATATTCATTGACATCTTTGGCCTTCAGGTTGACCTCGTCGCAGAGAGAAGAGAGTCTGCCGACAGTTTCATATTTCTGAAGCATGTGGTCGTAGCGTCCGTCAGTCGCAAGACCGATGCTGTGGGACTTCCCTGTCAGACGAAGATCGGCGTTGTCCTGTCTCAAGAGTATTCTGTATTCAGCCCGCGAAGTGAACATCCTGTATGGTTCATAAACCCAAAAAGTGATGAGAAAGTCGATAAGGACGCCGATGTAGGACTCGTCCCGGTGAGGGATGAAAGGATCTCTTTCCTGAGCCTTGAGTGCGGCATTGATGCCGGCAATGATGCCTTGCGCTGCGGCTTCCTCATAGCCTGTGGTTCCGTTGACCTGGCCGGCCATGAACAATCCTTCGACGGCCCGGGACTCAAGAGTGGAACTGAGCTGCGTCGGATCGAAATAGTCGTATTCAACAGCGTAGGCAGGCTTGAATATCTTGGCCTTCTCCAGACCTTCGATCTGGTGCAAGGCAGTCAGCTGGGTCTCCAGGGAGAGAGACGAAGAGAATCCCTGAAGATAGTATTCAGTGGTGTTCCTGCCTTCTGGTTCCAGGAAAAGCTGATGAGAATCCTTGTCGGGAAAAACCCTCAGCTTGTCCTCTA
>JAKSJH010000113.1 GCA_024398315.1 Bacteroidales bacterium | reverse complement strand
GGACATCGTTCTGCCAATTGTAGATCTGCTTGCCATGGGAGGAGGCCCAGCGCTGGAGCTCCCTCCGCTGCAGCACAGAATCAGAACCCGCCGCAGCCATCATGAACCCGTAGAGACGCAGTACCAGCCCGAGATCAATGTCGTCGGACGGTGATGGTGAATATTCGTTGATCAGGATTGCCGGTTTTCCATTTGACTGAGGCACAATCGAGAAGGCCCCCTTGTAGAACAGACGGGTCATGTAGGCTGAAATCAGCCTCTCAAGGCCCTTGTCCGGGTTTTCGAAGGTTTTGATGATGCCGTATGCATCCTTCAGGCTGCCGTTGACCGGGACATCCCTGAACCATGGCTGCTTCCGGGTGCTGGCCCCGCCGAGGAGTTCCTTCTTGCGTTTCCTGGTCCGGACGGCATGCCTGATGGCGGTGAAGAATCCGAAGCCGATTATGAGAGTGAACAACAGTGCGACAAAAGAGAATATGCGACCGGAACCGTCCGACGGTTCGTCCGGGCGGTAGTCGCCACCCTCGAAGGCGGCTTCCTTCACATCTTCAAAGGAACGCGGGTCAGAAAGCACCGGAGTGAATATTCCTTTATCGAAACGGACCATTGCAATCAGACCGCTTCTTTCCGTGAAGCCTTCAGTGGTCCAGTACTTGACTGCACCTTCAAGTATATCGGCCATTCCGTTGAAGCCGAAGCCCCAGACCTGGGTGTTCTCAGAAGTAAGCACCCGGCCGTTCTTCCTGATAGTCAGAAGGATAGTCTTCGGAGGAGATGCCTGTCCCCTGGTGACGAACATGTGGTTGAAACCGTCCGCATCCGAATATGACTTCACAAGACCGGTCAGATCGTACCTGACATCGTAGACATGGTCGCCGGAACTGCCGACGCCCCAGCAGATCTCGTAGCCTCCGCTCTTGCGGACGAGCCCGCAACGGCGGGTCTTGGCGCTTCTGGAACGGTCTATGTCCCAGGACTTCCCTTCGTAGAAATATTCAGTTCCTGTCTCATCTGAAACAGCCAGGTTGAGGATGTCCATCTTTCCCAGATTGTCAGCGACGAGGTACCATTCGGAGATCGAGTCGTCCACATCGATGTGCCAGACCTCACGGACGTGCGCCGTACCGTCGTCCTCAAGCATGACATCAATACGGAGCGAATCCACGACGCTCCTGGCGCCAAGAGGACAGACAATGCAGAGAAGAAGGACGCAGAAAGACGTCCTCAGCCGGTTCATCATTTCCTTAAGGTGCTATTTGTTGAATATGTCGGAGACGGAAGGAGCGTTCTCCTTTGCAGGTTCCTCAGGGAGAAGATCCTGGACTGTGAATCCGAGAGTCGAAGCGACGATCGATGAAGGCCACTGGCGGACCATCATGTTGAGCTTTGTCACAGAGTCATTGTAGACCATCCTGCTCAGACGCACCTTCTCTTCATAGTCCTTGATTCCGGCCATGGTCTCGGAGAACATCTGGTTGGCCTTGAGGTCAGGATACTGCTCAGCCACGAAATTGAGTCTGGAGAGGACCTTGGTGATGGCCTCCTCCTGACCTGGCATCTGCTCAGGAGTGACGTTCGTGGAACGGCGTTCGGCGATGACATCCTTAAGTGTGTCATGCTCGTGCTGAGTGTACTGCTTGGTCATCTCCACAAGGCTGGTGACCGCATCCCAGCGGGTCTTCAGCTGCACGGTGATCTGGGAGAAAGCATTTTTCTTCTTCTCGTCGAGGCTGACGAGAGAACGCTGTGTCGTGAAGAAGTACAAGCCGACGATCGCGACGATGGCAATGATGACGATAACTGCTGTCATGGCTGCTATTGGTTATTTGGTTGTGTCATGTTCAGGCCTCAATCAGCCGACGACCCAGACAAGGACGTGGCCGTCGAATGTGATGTACTCAAGTTCAAACTCTTCCTCGTAGCCGTCCTTGTGGATGAAGGTCGCGTCAAGCTCGCCCTCCCCTTTCGGACGGAAACGCTCGACCTCGATCTGCTCGGCGAAATCAACATTGTAGGAGGACACTCTCTTGAATATGGCTTCCTTGGCGCACCAGTAGATGGCGAGCTGCTCGTTCTTCTTGTCATCATCGAGGTCATCGATCTCCTCCTCAGAAAGAGCCTTCTTCTCGACTGCGGAGAAATCCCTGGCCAGAGACTCGATGTCGATGCCGACGTCCTCGTTGTCGTCGAGGATGACGGCTACGTACTTCTCCGTGTGGGTGATGCTTATGTTGGTCACACTGTTCTCGAGATATGGCTTGCCATTGTCATGATGGCTCAGATAGACCTTTTCGCCGAACAGCTCGCACAGAAGCGCCCTGACAGCAAGACGCTGCTTGCGGAGCGACTCGCTGCGTATGAACGAAATCTCTTCCATCTCGTCCGCCGGGACGGAAGCCAGGTCACGCAGTCTTTCTTCAGTTTCAGTAATCTGCCAGACACCTATGATGGTTCTGGTGTCCTCCAACTCTTTCTTTAAATAAAGTGCCATAAATATTACATCGGTTCAGCACAACGACAACAAAACCGCCCACCGGGAAACCGATGAGAGGTCAAGGTGCTTGCAGTAAAGCGCAACAACGGATCGTCCGAAAGAGGATCCGCCTTGGAATTGCTTTCTGTCCTTACAGAACTGGGAGGTTCCATTTGCGTCGTTGAACTTATTGACGCAAATATAATGAATTTTTGGAATAGAAAGAAAATCCGACGGAAATTGTTATCTTTGTAGGACAAATCCGAATTTGGATCAAACTACTAAATCAATAAAGAAATGGGATTCTTAACTAACGAGAAATTGACCATCGTGGGAGCCGGCGGAGCTATCGGCTCAAACATGGTTCAGACCGCTCTCATGCTCGGTCTTACTCCAAACATCTGCCTCTACGATATCTTCGAGCCAGGTGTCCATGGTGTAGCGGAGGAAATGTGTCATTGTGCTTTCGAAGGCGCCAACGTGTCCTGGACCACTGATCCGGAAGTCGCTTTCACCGACGCAAAGTACATCATCTCATCCGGCGGAGCGCCTCGTAAGGAAGGCATGACCCGCGAGGACCTTCTCAAAGGCAACTGCAAGATCGCCGCTGAGTTCGGTGACTACATCAAGAAATACTGCCCTGACGTGAAGCACGTCGTCGTCATCTTCAATCCTGCTGACGTCACCGCTCTCACCGCCCTCATCCATTCCGGACTGAAGCCTGAGTGCCTCACATCCCTCGCAGCCCTCGACTCAACCCGTCTCCAGGAGGCCATCGCCAAGGAGTGCGGTGTAGCCCAGAGCGAGGTCAAGAACGCACGCACATACGGCGGACACGGCGAGCAGATGGCCGTATTCGCTTCAAAGACCACCGTGGCCGGCAAGCCTCTCGCAGAGTACAACATCTCCGCAGAGAAGTGGGAGGAAATCAAGCACAACACCATCCAGGGCGGTTCCGCAATCATCAAGCTCCGTGGCCGCAGCTCATTCCAGAGCCCTGCCTACCAGGCTGTCAAGATGATCCAGGCCGCAATGGGCGGCGACAAGTTCGAGTGGCCGGCAGGCACCTATGTCAACTGCGACAAGTGCGGCTTCAAGAACGTCATGATGGCGATGCCTACGACAATCGACGCAACCGGTGTCCACTTCACCGCTCCTGAGGGAACAGCTGAAGAAATGGCATCCCTCCAGAAGAGCTACGAGCATCTCTGCAAGATGCGTGAGGAGATCATCTCCCTCGGCATCATCCCTGCAGTCGAAGACTGGACCAAGGTCAACCCTAACCTCTAGTCCGCTCCTTTCTGATTATTCAGACAATCATCCGTCGCTGACCCCGCATCCCGGGATCAGCGACGGATTGCATTATGAATCGTCTTCCAAGAGGCGTGTTTTCACAAGAGCGCTGTGAGGTTATTTCGTTCCACACAGTGCTGGATCCATCAGTCCGAAACTTAGAAGTTATTTTGAACGGATTATCCGAGTATTTTGCTAATTTTGCATAATATCGGATTAATATGGAAGTAAGGAAACTTTGCTTGGTGTTTCTGGCCTTGCTGACGGCCGGACTGGTGGCGTTCTCACAGGAGAAGCCGGCCGTGTCCGGCTACGGTGGCGGTGACAGCCGCATCATGGATGCAGTCAGCATGATCCAGGAGGGTAAGATTCCTGCCGCAGCGGCGGAACTGAAGAAAATCACTTCCACAGACAGCGGGAATGACGCAGCCTGGTACTACCTGGGCACCTGCTACCTCCAGATGCAGTATGTGAAGGAAGCGCAGAATGCGCTGAAGAAGGCCGTCGAACTGGACAAGGGGAACTACTGGTACAGGGAAAGGCTGGCGGAGGCATATTCAATGGCCGGAGAAGAAGAACTGACACTCGCCACCTACGAGCAGATGCTGGCCGATTTCCCCAAGAAGGACGAGATACACTATGCGCTTGTCAATCTCTACCTCCGGCAGGGTCAGTTCCCGAAGGCTCTGGAAGCCATGGACAAGATAGAGCAGATCTTCGGAAAGAGCGAAAGCCTTGCCTCGATGCGCTATGAGATACTGCTGAGGCAGAACAAGCCCGATGAGGCTTTCAAGGCACTGAACGATTTCAATTCTGAATATTCATCCCCGAGGATACTGAGCCTTCTCGGTGACCATGAGATGGCTGAATACCGGGACTCGGCCGCCCTCGCCCACTACATCGAGGCGCAGGACATCGACAGCAGCTACTATCCCGCCACCCTCGGCGAGGCTGAAGTCTACAGGACGAGGAGGGAGAATGACAAGTTCTTCTCCACGATACGGAGGTTCGCTTACGACGAATCTGTTCCATCAGAAGCGAAAGTCAAATACATGGAGATGCTGCTCAGTCACTCCGACCCTTACTTCCTCAGAAACAACATCGAGAAGATCGACTCCCTCTATTCAAAGCTGGTGGAGATGTACCCACAGGACAGCACGGCTCTGGCGTCCTGCGCCATATTCAAATTCTCCATGGGAGAAGTCGAAAAGGCAAAGGAACTGGCATTGAAGAATATAGCTTCAAATCCAAAGAGCGTCTCGGCCAGAGTGTCCTACCTTCAGATGCTGGCGTCCCTGAATGATTGGGACACAATCGTTCAAGAGAGCGCAGAGGCGTCGGGACTGTTCCCCAACGAGACAGTCTTCTACGAACTCAGCAGCTTCGCCTCCTACAACAAGGAGGACTACCAGTCCGCCATCAATGCCAGTTACGAAATCATCAGGCACGCCGCCGGCGACACCACAAAAACCCTTCCGGCACTGTCAAACATCGGGGACATGTATCACATGATGGGCGAGAAGAAGAAGGCCTATGCCTGCTACGACAAGGTCCTGAAGGTCTCCCCCCGCTATTCCGGAACTCTCAACAACTACGCATGGTATCTCGCCCTGGACGGCAAGAAACTCAAGAAGGCGCTTTCTATGAGCAAGATCACCATCGAGCAGGAGCCGGACAATCCTACCTATCTTGACACTTACGGATGGATCCTGCACCTTATGGGGAAGGACCAGGATGCAAAGGCTTATTTCAAGCATGCGATGCTTTACGGAGGAAAGGAGAGTTCCAACATCATGGAACACTACTCGGTCATCCTTGAAGCACTTGGAGAAACAGACCTCGCCAAGGTCTACAAGTCACAGGCGGAGGCGAAGAAAGCACAGGGCTTATGATTCACGAATCGGGTGAACATATCCTTTACAGGATACTTCTGAAGTTCCTGACAGTCACCGCTGCCCTGCTGGTCGCAGGAGGGCCGGCAGCATATTCACAGAACACCAAGGCCCAGGAAGCAAGGAGGGACAAGCTGCAGCAGGAGATCGCAATCATTGACAGCCAGCTCAAGGCCAACGCTTCCAAAAGCGCCAGCGCCCTGAGCAAGCTCAACCTTCTCAAGAAGAAAGTCGCCTCGAGAAAGGAGCTGCTGGATGAGAGCAACCGGCAGATTGCGGGCTACGACGCAGTCATCGCACAGAAAGAGAAGGAGATCAAGAGCGCTCAGGCAAGGCTGGACACCCTTTCAGACTACTATGTCAGACTGGTCAAGGGCGCCTACAAGAACCGAAACGCAAAGATCTGGTACATGTACATACTGGCCGCCGACAATGTCGGGCAGGCGTTCAGACGCTACGGCTACCTGCGCGACCTGTCCTCGCAGATGAGGACCCAGGCGAACAAGATCCAGGAGGCGAAGGCTGAACTGGAGATCCAGAAGGAAGACCTTGAGGAGCTGAAGAAGGAGGCAGAGACAGTGAGGGCTGAAAGACAGAAAGAAATGGAGAAGATCCAGGCCGAGGAAAACGATTCGCAGGCCCTTGTCAACCAGCTCAACAAGAACAAGAAGAAGTACCAGGCCGAACTGACCAGGAAACAGAGGGAGGTTGAAGCCCTCAACAGGGAGATAGACCGCATCATCCGCGAGGCTGTGGGTGGAGGGAAGACCTCCAAATCCTCACAGACCCGCAAGCCGGTGGACTACAAGCTGGCAAAGGAGTTCGAATCCAACAAGGGCAAGCGGCCTTGGCCGGCGGAAGGTCCTGTCGTCTTGCTCAATGGTCCGGCGTCCCCCGAGGTCTACACCCAGGTCAAGCTTCCGTTCAACAACGGAATCAACGTGGCTCTTAAGGAAGGCACCGCTGTAAAGGCGGTGTTCGACGGTGTCGTCAAGCAGATTGTGGTCATGCCGGGCTACAACAAGTGTGTCCTCGTTCAGCATGGCAACTATTTCTCATTCTACTGCAAGCTGGGGACCGTTTCCGTGAAGGCCGGCGACAAGGTGAAGACAAGCCAGACGATCGGAACCGTCGACACGATTGCAGGAGAGACGCAGCTGCACTTCCAGATCTGGTCGGGGCGCGACCCGCAGAACCCTGAAATCTGGCTGAGGCCATAGAAGCTGTTTATTAATGGTAAACAGGAAGCGAACAATGAAACACGAAATCAAAGTCAACAGTCTGGAAGAGATCGATGCTGCCGCAGGAGAATTCCTGAAGCAGATTTCCGGACACTGCCTGATTGCCTTCTTCGCCCCGATGGGTGCAGGCAAGACAACTTTCACCACGGCCATCTGCCGTCAGCTCGGAGTGAGGGAAGACGCCGTCAGCTCCCCCACCTTCGCGATTGTGAATGAATACAGGACCAGGACGGGAGAGCCTCTCTTCCATTTCGACTTCTACCGGATAGAGCACATCGCCGAAGCCCTGGACATCGGATTCTACGACTACATCGACAGCGGCTGTCTCTGCATCATGGAATGGCCGGAGAAGATCGAAGAGATCCTTCCGGAAGAGACTCTCAAGGTGTACATCTCCGTCAACCCCGACGAGTCCCGCACCCTCTCCTGGGAGGACTGACAGCAACGCATTTCACTCTAAAGTCACAAAAGGGCCCGTTTGTCAAGGAACCGGTATCCGGCAGCTTCCATGAGATGGGCGGGGCTGATGTCTTCCGCCCCTTCCAGGTCCGCAATCGTCCTGGAGACTTTCAATATCCTTGAATATGCCCTTGCGGACAGGCCCATCCTGCCGATGAGCATCTCCATCGTCCGCCTCCCTTCATCATCAAGGACGCAGTACTTCTCTATCAGACGGCTGTCCATCTCGGCATTGGTGAATATTCCATCGCCTGCGAACCTCTGCTTCTGCCTCAGCCGCGCCTTCAGGACTCTATCAGCCACAACTGCGCTCGACTCTCCCTTCTCCCTGCTGACCAGTTTCCTGGTGTCGACCGGATGGAGCCAGATCTGTATGTCTATGCGGTCCATCACCGGACCGGAGAGACGGGACAGATAATTGGCACGCTGCCCGGGTGTGCAGGTGCACCTGTCCTTCTCGCCATAATAGCCGCACGGACAAGGATTCGTGGCCGCGACGAGCATGAACGAGGCCGGGAACTCGATCTTCGAGCGAAGCCTGGAAATGGTCACAGACCTGTCTTCCATCGGCCCCCTGAGAGCCTCCAGCACGGATTTGGGCATCTGGCCATATTCATCAAGAAAGAGAATACCGTTCTGGGCGAGGGTCACCTCCCCTGGTCTGATGTCGCCCCCCGCACCTCCGCCTATCATTGCGGCCATCGAGGCGCAGTAGTGTGGCGACCGGAAAGGCCTGGTCCGCATCAGGCCTGTCCCGCAGCCTTTCTGACCGGCTACTGAATATATCTTGCTGGTGGTGATGGCCTCCTCCGTGGTCAGTGGCGGCAGGATACCCCTCAACGCCTTGGCCAGCGAACTTTTCCCGCTTCCAGGAGGACCGACCATTATGAGGTTGTGCGATCCGGCGGCGGCGATCTCCGCTCCCCGCTTGGCGCCTTCCTGACCGATTATGTCAGAAAAATCGACATGTTCAGATCCTCTTTCCGT
>JAKSJH010000112.1 GCA_024398315.1 Bacteroidales bacterium | reverse complement strand
GTATTTGCACAGCTACATAACATTATTTTTCAATAAAATTTAAACAGCTTCTTAGTCACAGCCGGATACAGGCATATTACCTTATCCCCGGCGCTGCCGTTCCAGGTGCCGGTGAATTCGGCCTTCGTGCGGCCGGCATCGCCCGTTGAGACGAATTCATCAACTGCGGTGATGCCGGATTCGCCGATGGAAACGACTGTGAGATATTCAGTCGCCTCCCAGGCGACATCGATTGTGCCGGCCTGGGTGCCTGAAGTGTATGTATATGTGGTTCGAGTGTCCGCTGGAGAGGCAACAGAGGCCGAAATCGTGAGTTCAACACCTTTGCTGGCAGAAATGACGTCTGACTCTTTCTGGCAGGCAGTCAGCGCTGCCAGCGCCATGATGGAGAGGATGATTGTTCTTTTCATAACGCAGTTGCAGAGATTAAGAGATTCAAAATTCAAAAGTCCATCCCTCGTCCATGTCAGGGACTTCGTTAGGGTTCGACTGGCAGATGATGCTCTGGGTCTTGATTTGTATCGCTCTTGCTGCAGGAGCGACATACTCAACTTTGTTGAAACTGGCTTCCATGGTGTTATAAAAAATATTTGATTCCGTGAATATTTACAAATCTACCTCTTCCACTCAGAACAAGGACTCGCATCACGACCAAAGGACTGACAATGCGTACAAAACTCCATGACAAATCGTACAAAAAGACTCTCAAAATGAAAAAAAAGCACTATCATTGCATATGAATATGCTGCACACTCTCATCAGTTTCACTCCGTTCATGGTGTGTCTTTTCTGGGTCATCGTCTTTGTGCTGGACTACCGCAGACATGACCCGGCGAAGAAGGTGCTCACATGGTTCCTGCTGACCTGCACGATCCTGTACCTGTGCCACGCATTGTTCTTCACTACAGGGAGGCATCACCCGCTGGACTGCATCTGGGCCCTGTGTTCGCTGTCAGTCTACCCCATCTTCCTCATCTACCTCCGCACGTTGACCAAGGGTTTCTCTGACAACAACAGGCAATACCTGGCTCTGGTCCCGGGCTTTGTCTTTTTCCTGATCCTTCTCTTCAATCCGGGTTCTTCGCTCGACGTCGTCAGGACAGCGCTGTTCACCGTCCAGATCGCAGTCGTCTTGGTCTCAGGGACAAGAATGCTCCAGGAATTCGACAGGGAGGTGGAATCATGCTACGCCGACACGGAAGGAAGGGAGACGGGCGGCATCAAAAAACTCTTGATTGCATTCGTCATCACTTCCATAATCTCTGCAGTCGCAAGCGCCCTCGGAAGATCATTCTTCGGAGGGGATGACAGGCTTCTGCTGGCCGTATCGCTTCTCTTCGCATCCCTTCTCTTCGCTATCAGCTACATAGGCTACACCAGAGAGTTCTCATATTCAGTAATGTCCATGGAGACCGAGGAGGAGGAAGAAGAGGCTGTTCCGGAAAGCGGCCAGGATTCGGAAGAGACACTGGGAAGGAAATTGGACGAGCTGATGGAGAGAAAGCAGATATTCCTTGAGAAAGGCTTGAAAATAAACGACGTAGCAAAAGAAATCGGTTCATGCAGGACGTATGTCTCCAATTATCTGAACAAGACTAAAGGCGAGACCTTCTCCGACTACATCAACAGGTTGAGAATCGAGCATGCGCTGACCGTCCTTGAACAAGACCACCAGATCAAGAACATCGCCCTGGCCGAAAGACTGGGATTCGCCAGCGAACAGAGTTTCTACAGGAATTTCAAGAAATTCACCGGAAAGACTCCGGCGGAGTGGAAAGAAGAGAAAAAACGCAACTGATACAATGACTACTATCAACATCATCTTTCGAAAAGCCGCATGCACAATGGCGGCGATGGCCGTTCTGGCAACGGGAACCGCATCCGGGAGGACATACAGAGTAAAAGGGAATACCGGTGAAGACATCCAGGCTCTCATCGACAAGGCCGGTTCCAAGGGCGGCGGGAAAGTCGTCGTCCCGGCAGGAGTCTACCCTGTCGGTTCGATCCGCCTGCGGAGCAATGTGGAGCTCCACCTCAAGAAGGATGCCGTCCTGCTCGGAGGTGACAAGAGCGAGGACTATGACAGCTTCCCGGAAGAAGTGTGCTCGATCCAGCCGGAGAATTCCAGCAAAGTGCTTGTCTACGCCTATCGTGAGAAGAACATCGCATTGACAGGGGAAGGAGTCATCGACGGCCAGGGGCCGCTGTTCTTCGACACCACAGGCAGAGGTTCGCTCTATCCGAAGCCGCCGGTGGAGCGTCCGAGGATGGTCCAGTTCTATGATTGTGAAGGAATACGTCTGAAGGGGGTCACATTCAAGGATTCGCCGTGCTGGACGATGTTCATCCGCCTCTGCAGGGACATCCGGGTGGACGGAATCACGATCACCGCAGACCAGAAGATGATCAACAACGACGGCATCGACTTCGACGGATGCCGCCACGTCCGTGTCAGCAACTCCCGGTTCAAGACCTGCGACGACTGTCTGATCCTGAGGGCCATGAAGGAGAATTCCGATGAGCGGATTGTCTGCGAGGATGTCATCGTCACCGACTGCGTCCTCAATTCGCGATGCCAGACCATCCGTCTTGGCTGTCCTTCCGACGACACCATCAGGGATGCCGTGTTCAAGGACATCGTGGCAGAAGGCAACAATGGAATATTCGCTGACTATCCAGCCCGCTACCTGCGTTCAGACGACGAAGGCTACATGGACATCTCGAACATCGTATTCGAGAACTACAGCGGGTCCTTCACCGGAAGCGCGGTCCAGATTGTGTCGGAAAAGGGAGTCAAGGTGCGCCGGGTCGACGGAATCGTCTTCCGCAACTTCAATGTCAAGAGCAGGCATGCTCTGAGATTCATCGGCAACAGGAACCACGAAATCGGCGGCGTTCTGCTCGAGAATTTCAACGCAGAGATCGAGGACCCAGGGGACCCGGTCATTGTCAGCGGATGCAACGGTCTGACATTCAAGAACGTGACGTTGAACGGAGAAGAACGTCCTGACGGTCCTGTGGCAGGATCTCCAGGATCCGACGCACCTCTTGTCAGAGGTAGATCATCATCCTGGGAGACCAGGAAACATTAGAAGGACCCTTCTGTCTCACTGCGCCGAGATGCTGTCGATTCTGAGCCTCAGCGTCCCGACCGGGACATGGGCCTCGACGATCTGGCCGACTTTCCCGCCCATCAGGGCGCTGCCTATCGGGGACTTGAATGAAATCTTCCCCTCCTCAAGGTTCATCTCATGGGGACTGACTATGGTGTATGTCGTCGTGACGCCGCTATCGAGGTTCGTGAACACCACCTTGCTCAGCAAAGTGACCTGGTCCTTGGGAAGCGACCCGGTGTCGATGACTCTTGAATATGTCAGGACCTTCTGGAGGAAGTTGATCCGGCTTATCATCTTCGCCTGGGCCCTACGCGCCGCTCGATACTCAAAATTCTCGCTGAGATCCCCCTGGGCACGTGCTTCGGCAAGGGCCTCCTTCAGCTTCGGGTACTCGACACTGATCAGATTGTCAAGCTCGGAAGCGATCTTATCGTAACATTCTTTCGACAGGTATTCCATAATGCTCGCAAAGATATGCAGAATATCTAACAAAATAAGTAACTTGTATCGCCAAAGACACAAGCATGTACATAAACATACCGTAAAGATATGAAAAGATTCACCATAATCGCCGCCGGGCTCCTGCTGATGACAGGATGCGGTCCTGACAAGGAAGAAGGCCACAAGTTCATCGAACCTGTCAGTTTCGCTGACATAAAGATCGAGGATTCCTTCTGGAGCCCCCGCCTGCAGAAACACAAGGATGTCACCATCGGAGTGTGCATCGACCACATCGAGAACCACGGCGGCTTCCTCAACAACTTCGTTGAAGCAGCCAGACCGGAAGGCGGGAAGCATCAAGGCTATCCTGCTGACGATTCCGATGTCTACAAGGCTCTGGAAGGGCTGGCATATTCACTTCAGAACATCCCTGACAAGGAACTTGAGGCAAAGTGCGACGACTGGATCGACAAGATTGCGGGCGCCCAGGAGGAGGACGGCTATCTGTTCACATGGAACTCCCTCTACGGACTTCAGAACCGCTGGACCGACATGGACCTGCACGAGATGTACTGTGCCGGCCACATGATCGAAGCCGCAGTCGCCTACTATGAAGTCACCGGGAAGGACAAGCTTCTGAAAGTGGCGGAAAGAGTCGCCGACCACATGATCGACACCTTCGGCCCCGGCAGGAGGGACTGGGTGCCAGGACATGAAGAGATAGAGCTCGCCCTCGTGAAGCTCTACAGGGTCACCGGCAAGAAGGAATATCTCGACTTCGCCGACTGGCTGATTTCCGAAAGAGGGCACGGTCTTGCCACATGGGCGCCGGAAGCCAACGGTTACCATCAGGACATCCTTCCTGTCAGAGAGGTGACAGACATCTCCGGTCACGCAGTCCGCGCCATGTACCTCTACTGCGGAATGGCCGACGTCGCCGCCTACACCGGTGACCAGGGGTACATCGACGCTCTTGCAAGGCTGTGGGACTGTGTTGTTAACAAGAACATGTACATCACGGGAGGAATAGGCATCCAGAATCACGGAGAAGGCTTCGGAGAACCATACTACCTGCCGAACCTGGACGCCTACTGCGAGACCTGTTCTTCGGTCGGAATGATTCTCTGGAACTGGAGACTGAACCAGTTCACCGGAGATGCCAGGTACACGGATGTCCTTGAAAGGACCCTTTACAATGCCGCACTGGCGGGCATTTCGCTCAAGGGCGACACTTTCTTCTACGTGAATCCTCTTGAATCCCTCGGCAACCACCACAGACAGGACTGGTACTTCTGCGCATGCTGTCCAAGCCAGATCTGCCGTTTCCTGCCGTCAATCGGGAACTACATCTACGGACTGTCGAAGGACGCCCTCTGGGTGAACCTCTTCATCGGCAACAAGTCCGACTATCTGAACATCGAAACCGACTACCCTTGGAACGGCAAGGTCAGGATGACGGTCGGTCCTGAAGGATTGAAGAAAAAAGAAATCAGGGTCAGAATCCCGGACTGGTGCGAAGACTGGACAATCAGCGTCAACGGAGAGAGCTGCAAGCCTGAGATCGAGAAAGGCTACGCCGTTCTGGGAAGGAAATGGAAGGCCGGGGACACAATCGAACTGGAAATGGACCTTGAGATCAAGGTCTGTGCAGCGGATCCTCGCATCAAGGACGATGTCGGGAAAAGAGCCGTCCAGCGCGGTCCTGTCGTCTATTGCCTTGAGGAAGCCGACAACCCTGACATCGACAGCGCATCCTTCAGTCCTGAGACCCAGTTCAAGGAAACATATTCAGAAGACCTCGGCGGCATCATGAGAATCGACTCTGACAGCCTCCATTTCATCCCGTACTACAGCTGGGACAACAGGCAGGCCGGCAAAATGAAGGTCTGGATCGACTACAAGGAATAGCCCGGGCAACCTACAAGGCGTTGACCGCCTCGTCCATCCACTTCAGCCTCTGGGAATAGAATGACTTGAGGTAGAGGACTTCCTGTTCGTAGGTCCCGAACACGGCGCAGTTCGGCCAGACTTGAACGCAGAGGATCGGGAAGGTCTCGAAGTTCCTGTCCTGGGAGCCGTAGAGGCCTTCGACACAACGGTCGATGTAATCGGGGATGGAGTCCAGCTGCGGTTTGAGGGCGTTCCAGCGTTGTTTCAGTCGTGAGGTGAAGCCCGGATCCTTGAACAGGCGTCCGTACCAGCCGTCGCTCGGGCCTTTCAGGTAGTCAGTGATGACATAGTCCCTTACAAGCCATCCTTCCGGCGAATTCGTCGCTCCTGGAAAGGATTCGCTGATGTAGTTGCAGTTGCCGAAAGCCAGGTCGAAATCCCAGACATTGCTGATCGCCAGTTTACCGTTCCTTTCTTTTGTCATGAAGGTGCTCTTCGCCAGAGTGCCGTCTATGTTCTTGGAAAGCTCCGCAATAATGAAGTAGTTGATGAAAGAATCAACATCTATGTAGGCTGCATAACCCCTTTGAGGATCGGCGAAGTCTGCGGAGTACAAGGCCGCCTCGAAACCGGCGATATAATCCTTGACATAGGAGATCTGTGCAGGAGTGGGGTCCTCCGGGTCATTGAATATTATCGGAATCCCTTTTGAGGTGTAGAAGTTCACCAGGCCATCCTGCTTGCTTTCTATTTCGAGATAGTAGCCGCCGGTCACGGCTTCCCCGGAATTGTCCTCAGGCGTCACCAGCTCGATGTCAACCTTGTGCCCGTTGACCTCCCTCTGCTCCGCCAGGTCATAGACCCCCCTGTAACGTCCGTTGAGAGTGACGTCTACGCTGAGGATGGCCGGAGTCCATTTCATCTCACAGATTCTGGACAGCTCCATGGCCACGTGATTTCGCAGCAGAGACTTGTCCGAATAGTTCGCCAGCAGGACGAAATCCTTGTCCTTGTGCATGCCGAAGACCTCCCCCTTCTCATCAAGCTTGATCCTGTAAGGCTTCTTGTCGCTGATGTTCCAGGAGGAGTTGCCCCTGCCTTTGATCTGCATTCCGTATTCAACGGAGACGGTTTCGGAATAGATCCGGAAGGGATCCTTGAAGGTCACGGTTCCGGGAACATATTCAGTCTTGGAAATGATTGGAGAATGGTTCTTCGTCTCGATGACGACTGAAGGGAGGGATTCCTTCCAGTCGATGCTGACTGAATATTCAACTGTCTCCCCGTTGTGTTTGTGGACGCAGTAGACCAGTCCGGAGGAAAAGTCCTGTGGTGTCGAAGAACTGACCTGCCTTTCACCGTTGACAGTGACATAGTCGGCCTTGATGATGAACGTCGGGATCAACACGGCAGAAGAGCTGCCGAGATTCAGATAAGTGCGGACGTTGTTCCCGTCAATCTTGAAATCGATGTCCCTGGCTATCTCTGGATTGTTCCTCTTCTTGATCGAGAAAGACACCAGCGGTTCAGATTCGTCAGGATAGAAACGCATGGTCTCGCCATTGCTGGCCTGGATGCACAGCAAGTATTGAGTGAACCATGAATATACAGGGAGAGATTCCTCCAATGTCAGAGAGGGGGTGTGACGGATTCCTGTCGCGACGCCGTCCACGTACCATTGCCCGTTTTCCAAAGTCACAGAAGAAGGATCCCTGTGGGTGAAGTTGTCGACTCGGAAGTCGGATGCAGAGACAGTCACGGAGCCGCCGCCGTCAAAATAAAGGCTTGACCCGCCTGCTTCAGTTCTCCCCTCCTTGAATGTCAATCCAGTTCTGAATATCTTGACAATCTGTTCGTAGGAGCTTGATGCAGAGTGGGTCAAGTCATCTTCATCACTCTGGCAGGAGATGACGGTCAGAAGCAGAACTTGCAGGCAGAATATGAGCCGGATCGTCTTCATGTGTCAAACCGCAGGAGTGATGTTGGTGTACAATGCTGCTATAATGTCTTGATGTGGATGTTTCTCCAGCGGACCTTGATGCCGCCGCCGTCGTGGATCTGGAGGCAGATCCTTCCCTGACCCTTGCCGATCTTCTCGTCCTGGAGGTCGGTCATAGGCTCGCCGTTGAGCCAGGTCTGGAGATGGTCGCCCTCGAGGCGGATGCGCATGGTGTTCCACTCGCCGTACTTGAGGATGTCCTCCTTGTCGTCAGGGATCTGGTAGATCCAGCCGCGGCCGTAGGACTCGTAGACGCCGCCGGTGTCGCATCCCGGAGGGGCGACCTCCACCTGCCAGCCGCTGACGGTCACGTCATGAGGGACGACGGAGCGGATGAACACGCCCGAGTTGCCGGCAGACTCCTGCATGAACTCGAGGGTGAGGTCGAAGTCATCGTAGTACCTGTCGGTGCCGAAGTAGCCGTAGGTGTTGTCCTCGCCGCTCTCGCAGACCAGGCAGCCCTCCTCGTCGACGTACCAAGGGTCGGTGCCGTAGACGATCCAGCCGGAGATGTCCTTGCCGTTGAAGAGGTCCTTCTCGAACGGCTCCTCCTTAGGAAGCTCCTTGATCTTGACGTTGCGGAACCATGCAGGGTAGCCGTGGTCCTGGAGGCAGATGTGACCCTTGCGGGACATGCCGTACTCAGTGCAGTCAGCCCACTTGCCGGCCGCCTTGCGGGCGAACCAGTCCTCGCTCCAGGCGTCGAACTCGACCGTCACCTTGCCGTTGAGGAGGTAGGTCACGTGGCCGTTGTCGAAGATGATCTCGGACTCGTTCCACTCACCGGCAGGCTTGAGGTCCCTGGCCTCGAAGTCAGGAAGGTACATCGCGTAGTCGACCGCGCAGCGCTGCCATGGCTCGAGCTGGTAGCCGTCGTTCATCTCGGCGTAGTTCTCGTCGTCGATGAGCTGGTACTCGGGACCGGTGATGT
>JAKSJH010000111.1 GCA_024398315.1 Bacteroidales bacterium | reverse complement strand
ACGGATCATTGGTGTGGCATTCGAGGACATCGGTCATGCACTGATGGAAATGGCTCTTTTCCGGAATCATCTTCAAAGCCTCCGTCGCTACTTCTTCAACGTCATCGCAGAAGAAAGCCTTGGCGTACATCGCAGCAATGAAGACACCTCCGTACCATCCGTCGCCGTAGTTCATCAGATGACCGACCTTGTCGGCTATCTCAGCGGAACTGCATGGCATTCCCGGACTCATCAGACCGGCGAAGTCGGCCTCGATCTGGAAGTCGATGTCGTTTGCATGGGGGTTGTTCTTCCAGTGGCCGGATTCCGGCGGCATGATTCCGTGGAGGATGTTGTATCTGGCCGACTGGTTCGCATGCCAGAGGTTGTAGCCTGCGTTTGCGAAAGATACTGCGAACGAATCCGCAGGAGCGTCGATGCCGATTCTGTCCATCACACCGACGAAGGTCAGGTCCATGTAGATATCGTCGTTGTTGAAGTACCATTCGACCTGATGCTCGTCCCAGGCAAGTGCAACGGAGTCCGGGATCATCATCCCGTTATACCTGAATTCTGTAGGCTGGCCATAGCTGACTCCGATCGTCTGGGCGGCCCAGCCGCCTTTGATCTTGTTCAGCAGTTCGTCTCTGCTGATCTCCACGTTTTTTGTGGCAGAGGAGCAGGAGGAAATGAATGCGGCGCACAGGATGGCGGCCAAAACTGGGAAAAGGGCTCTCTTCATGTCTCGGATATTTATTCCTCACCCGTCATTTCTGCCATACGAAGCAGCATGTTGATCGAGGTGGCGCTGCAGTTGAGCCAGAATGACTTTCCTTCGCTGGTCTTCGGCTCCTTATAGTTGAGTATCGTCGGAATCTGTCCGTTAACGATGTCCTGGGCTATTGTCAGAGCGTCGACCAGGGCCTTTGCCTTAGCATAGGCGAGTTTGTCTCCGGTGACATTGTAGAGGTCAAGCAAAGCGTTGGCCACATTGCATGTGCTGTTGTCGACCGGGGTCTGGAACTGCAGCTGCTCGTAGACGCAAGGTCCGAAAGTGCGTCTTACTCCATTCTCACCAGGCAGGGTGTTCCAGTGGACGAACTGGTCCTCACTGAGGCGGATCAGGTCATTCGCGTCCTGCAGGTCTTTTTCCGAAATATTCTCTCCCTTCAGCAGATAGGAAGCGTATGTCGCAGCAGTACAGTTGGTGAGGTTCTGGTAAGGTTCCATCTCCACGCTTACATCCTCGAACTGGCCGGTGAGATCGAAGGTCTCGATTGCAACATCGCTCATCCATTTCTCCGCCATGTCACGCATTGAGTCGTAGTCATGGATTCCGTACTGGTTCTCGAGCCTTCTTATGAAATTCAGCAGTGGATGAAGCATGGCCTTGCTTCCGTTGACCGGTTCTCCTGTCTCAAGGTCCAGCTTGATAGGGAAGGAGCCGTCTTCGGCCTGGATCCTGTTGTATGTGTCTGCGATTCCTGTCGCCCGGTCGCGGTAGATCTGTTCTCCGGTGGCATCGTACAGGTCCAGGAATCCGTTTGCTGCATAGCATGGATCCATGGTCATGACTTTACCGATGTTCTCTTCGCGGCTTGATGCGATCAGACCTCCGTAATAGGTTGGAGGGAAATATGCCAGGACTTCTCCATCCGGCCTGCTCTGGTCGATCAGGAACTGGGCGGCATTCTTCGCTATCTTGATCGCTTCTTCTGCATATTCAGGGAAGAATGAAGCAAGTTTCGATTCGACGGAAACAGTGTTGCCGATGATCTTGTTGGCGTAGGTGTTGAGAGAGTAGCTCATGTCCGGTTCCACGCTTTCAGCCCAATGCTTGATCTGACGCTTGTTGTGGATGTACAGCATCCCCATGAGCGCAGCTTCCTTGTAAGGACGGATGTTGGACGGATATGGCGCCTCGAATGGGAAGTCGCGGAAGAAACGGCGTTCGCCAGCAGTCCCTTTGACATTTCCATCCTTGTCTATACCTTCTACCTTGAGGTCGATGCTTCCGACAGGAATGTCATTCCAGACCGGTGAAAGGGCGGCGGCAGGACTTTCTGCCTCGAATGACCATGACGCTGCATCAGGTTCCGGTTCGCCATCGGTGGCTTCGGTGAGGGTGAAACGGTACTTCTGAGCACCTTCGACTTCAGCGAAATCGAAGACCGGTGCATAGATGAACCTCGGGCAGAATTCGTTCCAGCATGGGTTTCTTCCTTCCGTGAAGGGGCGGACGGGGATGAGATATTCCTTTGCAGCCTGCTCATTGAGCCTTTCCTCATCGGTCATGCAGTTGCAGCCGGAAATCATCACTGCAGACAATGCCATTGCGCAGATGGCCAGAGTCCCTTTTTCCATATTGATTCAGTGTTATTAGTTGGTTTGTCTTATTCTTCCTTGAGTATGAGCGCACAGACATTCTCCACGTGCTGTGTGTGAGGGAACATGTCCACAGGCTGTACGGCGGTGATAGTGTACTTCTCACTGAATATTGCAAGATCCCTTGCCTGTGAGGCCGGGTTGCAGCTTACGTAGACCATCCTCTTCGGAGAGGCGTCCATGATCACTTTGGCGACATTCGGGTGGATTCCGGCGCGAGGCGGGTCAAGAATGATGACATCCGGCTGGCCGTGCTTTTCTATGAAAGCAGGGGAGAGGACGTCCTTCATGTCGCCGGCGAAGAACTCGCAGTTGGTGATTCCGTTGAATTCTGCGTTCTTCTTCGCATCCTCGATGGCTTCAGGAACATATTCGATGCCTATGACCTTCTTCGCCTTTGAAGAAACGAACTGGGCGATGGTGCCGGTTCCGGTGTAGAGGTCATAGACAATCTCGTCGCACGTCAGTTCGGCGAAGTCCCTGGCCACCGTGTAGAGCTTGAGAGCCTGGGAGGTGTTGGTCTGGTAGAACGATTTCGGACCGATTCTGAAAGTAAGTCCTTCCATCGTCTCCCGGATGACCGGCTCTCCTTTGTAGAGGATGCATTCCTGATCGCCGATTGAATCGTTCAACTTGCTGTTAATCACATAGTAGAGAGACGTTATTTCAGGGAAAGCCTCAGCTACTGCATCGAGTAACCCTTCGCGGACAGGCTTGTGTTCGTAGAAGAAGCAGACGATGACCATCAGGTCACCGGTGTCAGTGGTGCGTACGAACATGTTCCTGATGAAACCCTCGTTGAGACGGATGTCATAGAAGTCGAGTCCGTGGCTGACTGAATATTCCTTTATGAACAGCCTGATGGCGTTGGATGGGTCTTTCTGGAGATAGCATTTCTTGATGTCGAGTACCTTGTCGAAAAATTTGCCTACATGGAAACCAAGTCCGACGCGGTCCTCGGGAGCTATGGATTCAGGATCTTCGTCCTGGAGGATCCAGCGTTTGGAGGAGAAGGTGAACTCCAGCTTGTTGCGATAGTACTGTATGTTGTCAGAAGGAAGCGTTGGACGTATTTCCGGAACGTCCAGATGGCCCAGCCTGACTAACTGATCCTGAACCTGCTGCCGTTTGGCTTCAAGCTGCAGGTGGTAGGGAAGCGGCTGCCATTTGCATCCTCCGCACACCCCGAAATGGCTGCAGAACGGCTCCTGCCGGTCGGGAGACGGCTTTACGATGCGTGCGACGACACCTTCATAATAGTTCTTGCTTTTCTTGAATACCCTGATGTCTACGACATCCCCGGGTACTGCGAACGGAACGAAGACCACGACTCCGTTCCAGTGGGTGAGTGCCTTGCCTTCAGCGGCGCAGGCTTCTATGGTCATGTTCTCCAGAAGGAGATCAACTTTCTTTCTCGACATTCCAAATATTTTTACAACTTCTTATAATTCAATTTCTTTTTCTAACCTAATATCCCTGGAGGAGCGACCGACCTCAATTCTGTATTTTCCATGTGATACTGTCCATTCCCCTGAAAAATCATCCCAATAAGCGAATGCCATACCATCCAGGTCGAATGTCACCGTCTTCTCCTCACCAGGCTTGAGATCGACCTTGCAGAAGGCCTTGAGCTCGTGTGAAGGACGGAAAACAGGGCTGTTCTCAGGAGCCACATAGAGCTGGACTACCTCCTTGCCGGCACGGGAGCCGGTGTTCTTGACATTCACCTTCACGGTAAGGTTTTCAACAGTCATTCCGGAATATTCAAACTCAGTGTAGCTGAGACCATAGCCGAAAGGGAAGAGAGGCTTGATGTCCCTTGTGTCAAAGTAACGGTAGCCGACTTCCAGTTTCTCTCCAAGATAGACATTGTCATTGTCTTCGTGTCCCAGGGCGTGGGCAGGACTGTCTTCCAGTATCTCCGGCCAGGACAATGTCAGGCGGCCGCTCGGGTTGATGTCTCCGAACAATGCTTCAGCAAGGACCTTTCCGCCGAACATTCCAGGATAGAACAGGTCGATGACGGCAGGGACCTTCTCAAGCCAAGAGAGCGTGACAGGCGATCCGTGTATCAGGGACACGACAGTCTTGCTGTTCAGGCTTGCAATCTGCTCGATCTGGGCTGTCTGGTAAGCCGGATAGTCCATGGTTCCGCGGTCACGTCCTTCACAGTCGACATTGTGGTCAAGTCCGCCAACATAGATGACCAGGTCAGCCTTCCTGATTGCAGACTTGTTGCTGAGAATGGCTGAAGCGCTGGATGAAGCATCGGAAGGGATAAGCCACTCCAGCTTCAGTGACGAGTTCTCACGTGCCCAGTAATTCATCTCGGTGGAGGACTTCACACCCTCAGGACTTCTGTTGTACCTGATTCTGACATGGTATTCCTTGCCTTTTTCCAGGTACTGCTGGATATAATTGGACTGAGGAACCCCTTTTTCCTTGTTTATGGCTGCCGGAGCACCCATGTCCTTTATCCAGAGCCACGCTACGTCATCTGAAGAAAGGCGGAATGAATATGTTCCTGTCTCGGGAGCGGTCAGGATTCCTTCAACCTGCACCTGGAGGGAGGAAAGAGGAATCTCCGGGACAGGGGAGGCGTCGAACCAACGGAAGTCCAGCTTGTCCGATTCCTCGCTGCCTGTTGCACTGCTTTCCGAAGAGGAATATGTCAGTTTCAACTCTTTCCATGTGTCGACAGCTTTGTGGTCTGCCGTCAATGGAAGATAGGTGACCTTGGTCCTGGTCCCTTCGAATTTGTCCTTTATGCCTTGAAGAGGAGTGATCTCAAAAGGAGGCTGAGCTCCTGAACTTCCGCCCAGTCCAAGGGTGGTGAACCGCTGGTTGCTGTTCGGGCCGCAGACAACGATGTTCTTCATCTTCTCTGCTTTCAAAGGCAGGAATCCGTTGTCATTCTTGAGCAGGGTGAGGCCTTCCTCAGCAACCCTGAGACTGACTTCCTGATGGGCTGGAGTATTCCTTTCGCAAGCACGTTCAGACTTCTGTCCAGGCAGCATGCCAAGCTGCTTCCTGAGCCAGAGATGACGGTAGATCATGCCGTCGAGCACTTCCATCGGAACCTTTCCCTCCTGGACGGCATCGGCCAGGGACTTGCCGAATTTCACATTCCCATAGTCACCCCAAGGCATGTCCATGTCAAGCCCTGCGAGTGCGGCCTTGACCGTAGAGCGGGAATGACAGAAGTCTGTCATCACAATTCCTTCAAATCCCCATTCCTTTTTCAGAACCTGGTTCAGCAGCCATCCGTTGTCGCTGCAAAGTTCGCCGTTCAGTCCGTTTGCAGCAGTCATCGCCGTCCATGGTGAAGCCTCTTTGGTGACGATTTCGAATCCGCGGAGGTAGATTTCCCTCAACGTACGTTCATCGGCCCAGCTCAAGTACCAGTCCCTGTTGTTGTCGCGCCCGTTGGTGGCGAAATGCTTCATGCAGGCAGCCACGCCCTCTTCCTGTATGCCACGGGCCTGGGCTGCTGCTATTTTCCCGGAAAGAAGCGGATCTTCCGACATATATTCAAAGAAACGTGCGCCGAGCGGATCCCTGTTGATGTTGAAGGCCGGTCCCAGAACGATTCTGACGCCATAGGAACGGGCTTCTTCTCCGATTACACGGCCAGCCTCCTGGGCCAGGTCCGGATTCCATGCAGCGGCGAATCCGACACCGGAAGGAAACTCCGTAACGTCGGGGATAGTCACACCGCGTGGACCGTCGGATCCGGAGATGTCCGGAATCCCGAGACGTGGAACTCCCGGAAATACAACAACTCCGGCCCTTTCTCCACCGAAGCACATCCTGGTTTTCTCTTCCAGAGTCATCTGGTTGATCAAGGATACAATTTCCGGATCCTTCACCGGCTGTCCGGCAGCCGGCAGTGCCAGCATGACGGCCAATGCTATCAACGAAATCTTTTTCATAAATATGTCTTTATATATATTTCCCAATTTATCTTTAAAGATAGTGAAAAAATTTCAATTATTGTGATTCTCTGAACATCCCCGCTAAGCTATCGAAAAATATATCTACCTTTGTCGTGACAGAGGCACATTTATTCGCATCATAATGAAAACAAGATCGATTTTTCTCCATATTCTGGCTCTGGCGGCCTTGACGTGCATCTCAGGCTGCACAGAATCGGAAAAACCCTTCTCACCAGAACATTCTCTCACACTCTGGTACACACAACCTGCGGAAAGTTGGATGGAATATTCCCTCCCTGTCGGCAATGGTCACATGGGAGCCAGCCTGTTTGGAGGAACAGGAAAGGACGAGATCCAGTTCAACGAGAAGACCCTTTGGTCGGGGAAACCCTATGCCATCGGGAGCAGAGGTCAGTACATGAACTTCGGCTCCGTGTTTGCGGAGTTTGAAAAGTCGGATGCCTCCGACAGCGTCTGCCGGTACACCCGTTATCTTGACTTGGAAACTGGTGTGGGCGGCGTGCAGTACACAAATGGTGATGGCCGTACATTCTATGAGAGAAAATATCTGGCTTCCGCCCCTGACAGTGCTGTGGTAGCACTCTACAAGGCCCGGGGGAAGGAAAAGATGAATGTCCTTTTCTCTCTCGTACCAGCCAACGGCTTAGGTCAAGTCAAGGTCGACTACGGAGAGGATGGTTCGGCTTCTTTTGAAGGAATGCTCGACACGCTCTCCTTCTTCGCTCGTCTGCAAGTGGTTCCATCAGGCAGAAAAGTTCTGATGAAGAAGACAGGGGAGGGTATCGAGGTAAAGAATGCCGATCAAGTCAAATTGGTCTTGGTGGCCTGTACCAATTACGATGAAGACGCACCCTTTCTGGTCGGTTCTCCAGTGTGTGCGGAAGAGAAAGTGGAAAGATGCGTGAAACAAGCTTCTGAGAAGCCTTGGAAGAAAATCCTCGCTGACCATATCGCTGACCACCGGCAATGGATGGGAAGAGTGGACTTTTCTTTCGACAATGCTTGTTCTTCTCTTCCTACTGACAAGCTCATCGATTTCTACAACACACCTGAAAAGAACGTGAAAGGCGATGAACCTGAAGCGCTTTTCCTTGAACAACTGTACTTTGCCTACGGACGGTATCTGGAGATAGGATGCAACCGCGGTGGTGCGGTGCCTAGCAATCTTCAGGGGTTGTGGAACAATATGGACAACGCGCCATGGGGATGTGACATTCACTCCAACATCAATGTGCAGATGAACTATTGGCCGGTGGAACCTACCAACTTGAGTGAGCTGCACATGTGCTATCTCGACTATATCCTGAACATGGCTCAGCGCAAGAGCTGGCAGAAGGTGGTTAAAGAGTATGCAGGACAGGATCGTGGATGGACCTGCTTTACTGAAAACGACATCATGGGTGGCATGACCTTATGGGGGACGAACTATTGCGTGGCCAATGCCTGGTACTGTTCTCACCTCTGGCAGCATTACCGCTATACTCTCGACAAGGATTTCCTCCTCCGTGCATTTCCCGTAATGTGGAGTTGTGCGCAGTTCTGGATCGATCGTATGATACCCGACAGGGGGAGTGAAGAGTTTGGTTTTGAACCGGATGGCACTTTGGTGGCCCCTGACGAATTCTCCCCGGAACAGGGAGACCATCCACGTGAAGATGGAACCGCGCATGCGCAGCAGATCATATATTCTCTCCTGAAAAGCGTGCATCAGGCTTCTGAAATCTTAGGACAGGAGGCTTGCAAACTATCTTCCGAGGATCTTGCACAGCTGGAAGAAGTCCTTCAAAAGACAGATCAAGGTCTTCATACTGAAGTGTATACAGCCAATGAAGAAAAGAATCCTGCCTGGACAGATCCGCGTTTTGGCGTGGAGAGGGGAGACCTTCTGCTTCGGGAGTGGAAATATGCACCCTATGATGTGAGCAACGATCCTTCTCACCGCCACCTGAGTCATATGATGGCACTCTATCCGCTGAGCGAGATAGGACCTCAGAGCGAATATTTCAAGCCAGCCGTCAATTCCCTCAAACTTCGCGGTGATGAAGCCACAGGATGGAGCATGGGTTGGAAGACGAACCTCTGGGCACGTGCGCTGGATGGAGACCACGCTCATATTATTCTTCATAATGCCTTGAAGCACAGTGTGTCAGGCAATGTGATCTATGGGGGGGGGGGGGGTG
>JAKSJH010000110.1 GCA_024398315.1 Bacteroidales bacterium | reverse complement strand
GTAGTTCGCCATGAATTTCTTTTCGAGCACGGAGAACTTGTGGACTGACCTTCTCGCAAAATAGATGAAGACGACTCCTGCCACGAGAGTCGCCAGAATCGTCCATCCGGCGAGGTCGAAGTTGGCGCTCACGACACCGAGGACAACGCCTACGGCTAGGAAGGACCTGGCCAGGACCAGTCCGGTGATAGGCCAGATGTTCGATTCCTTGACTTTCAGAAGCTTCCTTGCGGAAACGCTCAGCGACCCCGAATTGATGCCCAGGCCGTAGATGAACGGCGACATAACCATCAGGGTGACGGCTGTCTCCACGATTTTGCGGGTGCGTTCCGAGACATCCGGCATGATGTTCACCAGCAGCGGCTTGAGATAGACATGGAAACCGATGTAGATTGCGATGATGATCACACCGTAGAGGGCGATCCTCACGAAATAGGCTGTGAGGAGATTCTTCCATTCGTTGTCTTCAGTGGCTGTGGATTTCGTCTGTCCTTTGTCCTGACTTATCTTGTCCAGCCACTTCTGAGGCACTTTTTCCTTGATCAGTTCGAGACATGGGGTCCCCAGCTTTATCATGTACGGAGTCAGGAACGTTGTGATGACGGAGACCGAGATGATCACCGGATAGATGAAGCCTCTCATGACTCCCAGTGAGCATCCGACAGATGCGATGATGAATCCGAATTCGCCAAGCTGGGCGAGGGAGAATCCGGCGTGGACCGCATTGTCAAGACCTTTGCCGGTCAGGATGATGCCCGCTGCGGCAAATACGATGTGGGTCAGGATCACGATGAGGGTGATGACGAGGATCACCCCCCAGTGCTCCAGGATCACGGCCGGGTCCACCATCATTCCGACAGAGACGAAGAATATGGCTCCGAACAGGTTCTTCAGCGGCTCGACATTCTTCTCAATCTTTTCACCCTGAATGGTTTCCGCCAGGATGGACCCCATCACGAAGGCGCCCAGCGCGGATGAGAAACCGACCGCCTCGGCAAGGACCACCATGCCGAAACAGAGTCCGATGCTGACGATCAGCAGAATCTCGTCATTGAGGTACTTTCCCGCCTTCTTGAGGACGGTGGGGATGAGGAATATTCCGACAAGGAACCAGAGTGTGATGAAGAAGACAAGCTTCAGGATGTTCATCATCAGCTCCTTGCCTGCGAACGACTGGGAGACGGCCATGGTCGAAAGAAGCACCATCAGGAGGATCGCTATCAGGTCCTCGACCACCAGCGTGCCGAACACTATCCCGGCATAAGGTTTCTGCTTCAGCCCCATGTCGTCGTAGGATTTGATGACGACCATTGTCGACGACATAGAGAGGAGTCCTCCCAGGAAGATGCTCTCCATCAGGGTCCATGACATGGCCTGGGCCGTGACGAAACCGATGATGAAGACTCCGACGAACTTGGTGAGCGCCGCCACGATCGCGCTGGAGCCGACCTTGAGCAGTTTCTTGAAGCTGAACTCCAGTCCGAGTCCGAACATCAGGAAGATCATTCCGATCTCAGACCACTGCTCGACCGTCTCCTGGCTTCCGATTCCCGGGAAGAAGCTGATGTGCGGTCCCACCAGGAAGCCGGCGATGATGTAGCCGAGTATCAAAGGCTGCTTGAGGGCCTTTGATATGATAGTGAATATTCCCGCCGACACAAGGATGACGGCCAGGTCTCTCACCAGGTTCATTTCTTCAGTCATGTCGCTTCAATTGGTGTTACCGGACAACAAATTTAGTCATAAAACGGAATATACTTGTACAAAAACACTATCTTTGTTTCGATGAGAAGAACAGAAACTGATATTTTGAACGTACCTAATGCAGAATTCTTCCGTACGGTGTGCTCTCTGCTGGATCAGGGCAAGGATGTCTCGATCAATCCCAAGGGCAACAGCATGATGCCGTTCATCAGGAGCGAACGTGACATAGTCGTGCTGTCTCCTGTGCCTGGTGATGTGGAAGTCGGTGACATACTGCTGTTTATGGTGGACGGACGCTACATCCTCCACCGCCTTGTCCGCATCGACGGGGACAGGCTTACCTTCATGGGTGACGGCAACGTTGTCGGTACAGAGACCTGCTCCAGGGGCGATGTCCTGGCCCGTGTCACGCGGATCCTGAGGAACGGAAAGAATCCAAGGACCCCGTCCAAAGGCTGTCTCTGGAGACTTCTCAAACCGTTCAGAAGATATATTCTAGGAATATACAGAAGGGTGAAGCCTTCCGATTTCCGCATCGAACGGTTCGGAGGACTCAACCGTTCACAAAATACTTGAACAAAGTGAAAGATCTGAAGACATGTCTCAAGGGGTTGAAGGGAATGGCCGGACTTTCTGTCGGCCTGGGTGTTCTCAACGTCCTCATTGGATGCCTCAGGATAGCGGCATCCCTGTACTTCGTCTGGATCTGCAAGCGGCTTGTCGACATCGCCACTGGGGTCTGTGACGCTCCTTTCGCAGGGGCTGCGGTCGCAATGGGCGTCACGATGCTCCTGCAGATACTGGTTGGCCTGGCATATTCATACATCGCCAAACTGAATGCCGTAAAGACGCAGAATTCATTGAGGGAGAGGTATTTCGAGCATGTGCTGAATTCTCGTTGGAACGGTCGTGAGGAGTTCCGTTCGGGTGACACCATCAACCGTCTTGAAGAGGACATAAGAGTCATCTCCGAACTTCTCTGTGACGTCTTTCCGGGGGCGATAGTCACCGTCCTCCAGCTCCTGGCCGCTTCCTGCTACCTGCTTTTCCTGGCTCCATCGCTTCTGTGGATCCTTCTGCTGATGATGGTCGTGGCCGTCCTCTGCTCCAAGCTCTATTTCAAGAAACTGCGTGTCCTCACATCCGAGATCCGCGCCGCTGACAGCGACGTCCAGCATCTGATCACCGAGAACGTCCAGAACAGAATGCTCGTGCTGACCCTTTTCGGTGTCGGGAATGTCGTGTCAAGGCTGTCGGGAATCAACAGGTACCTGAAGGACAAGACCGTCACGAGGCTCAACTACAATGCCGTAGCCAGGGGGTTCATGAACTTCGGATTCACCGGAGGCTATGCTGTCGCTTTTCTCTGGGGTGTCCTGGGCATCCTCCACGGAACGGTCACCTTCGGTATGATGACATCCTTCCTGCAGCTTGTCGGCCAGGTCCAGCGTCCTATCGCCAGCCTGTCTTCGCAGATTCCTTCCTTCATCAAGGCCATGACTTCAGTCGAACGCCTTCTCGAACTGGCGGATCTTGAACTGGAAACTCCTGAAGGTGATTTCGTTGCAGGGGAGGCCCCGGGAATCGTCTTCAATGATGTCACCTTCGCCTACGAGAAAAAGAACGTGCTGGAGCATTTCACCCACACCTTCTCATCCGGTTCGCTCACCGTGATAGCCGGACCTACCGGCGTCGGGAAGAGTACGATGACCAAACTGATGCTCGGACTCCTCAGACCGACGCAGGGCAGTGTCACCATCGAGTCCTCGGACGGCAGGTCTCATGCGGCCGATGTCGACACAAGGGGCAATTTCATGTACGTCCCGCAGGGCAACAGCCTGATGACCGGCACGATCCGTGAGAACATGCTTCTTGCGAAGCCTGACGCCACTGAGGCGGAGATTTCCGAAGCCCTGAAGGCCGCCGCAGCCGAATTCGTCTTCGATCTGGAAAAAGGCCTTGACAGTCCGTGCGGTGAGCATGGATCAGGATTGAGCGAGGGCCAGTGCCAGAGAATAGCCGTCGCAAGGGCGCTTCTCCACGACGGGGGAGTGATGATTCTGGACGAAGCCACTTCGGCGCTTGATTCAGAGACCGAGGAAAGGCTTCTGGACAACCTCAAGACCATCTGCAAGGGCAGGAAGACGATTGTCTTCATCTCACACCGGCCGGCCGCATTGAAGATCGCCGACGACTCGGTCATTCTCCAATGACACCATAGTGCTGGAAGATACCTTCCTTCGCGAATGTGGTCCAGATCCGTGTGAGGTCCTCCTCGTTGCGTGAATATTCATCCTCTTCAGCGCCGCGGAGCATTCCGGATTCCGCCCAGTCGTCCCTTTCTCCGAGAATGATCGGCATTTCGGTGCAGTGACAGGCACCGAGAGGATTGCCTTTGGGATGCCAGCAGATCTCGTAGCCGCACGCTTCAAATCCGGCTTCGCGCAGCCTGGCGATGTACCGCCTTGTCCCTTTTATGAATATCCTCTTTGTCGTGCGGTGCACCAGAGCTCTTCCTAAACGCGAACCGAGCTTCCTGCCCAGGATGTCTTTCAGGAACGGTGAGGCGTCCTCCGTCGCCCAGCCCGCGACGGCCTTCAGCCCGCATCCCCTGATGCATTCGGGAACATGCAGGAAGTCCTCGAACATCGGCATGAACGGCACGCCCAGATTCATGCCTTTCATCTGGTCCTGAGCGTCGAGAATCTCGTCCAGAGATGCCTCCATAGGGTCTTTCCCCAGTAGAGACAGGAACTTTTCCGTCATTCTGGCCGCTTTTGCGGGACTTGTCCTCATGCCGAGCGGAGCGCTTTGAAGGATCACCTTGTTGAAAGGGAGCTTCGTGACGGCGGTGGCGACAAGGGCGGCGGCAGACAGGGCTCCGGCGGACTGTCCGAAGATCGTGATGTTGTCGGGGTCGCCTCCGAACTCGCTGATGTTGAGCCTTATCCATTCAAGGGCGAGTCTCTGGTCCTTCAAACCGAGATTGACGGCGCCTTTGTCCGGAGCATAAAGGAAACCGAGAGCTCCGAGCCTGTAGGAAATCTTGACCACCACCACGCCGCCCGCCTTGACGAGCCGTCTTCCGCTGTAGCGCTTCTCTTCGCTGCCCCCCGTCAGGAAGGACCCTCCGTGGATCCACACCATGACAGGCAGCTTTTCAGCATTCTCCGGTGAATATACCGTCAGACACAGCCTTCCTTCCTCCATCCTGGAGCCCAGTTCTTTTCCTATCGTGGATTCCAGACGGCATGAACGCTGTGGGGGTACGCACCCATATTCAGTCGCATCCACCTGTCCTTCAGGAGTTTCCATGACTGACTCGGAGAGTCTTGAGTACCTTGCGAAGGTTATGCCTCTGAACTCCCTGACGCCGTCCCTGACAATTCCTCTGAATAGTCCGGAAGGAGTGGTTGTGTATGTGCATGAATCCTGACAGTCCATGGGGGTCTGATGTTCGTGGACGGCAAATTTAATCATTTGTATGCTCATAGGTTTGTTCTTTGGGAAAAAAGTTGCTAAATTGCACTTTACCCCACTGTCCGGCGGCGTTGCCGGGCAGACCAGAACTTAATAAGCAGTCATTATGATCCAGCAGGTAACAGTCTTTGTTCCGGCATCCATCGCCAATCTCGGATGCGGTTTCGACATCATGGGCATGGCCATAGAAAGCGCCGGTGACATCCTCAGCATGGAGATGTCCGAGGGAGACGGAATTGAAATAATCAACAGGACGGACTACGACATTCCGTCCACGGTGGATGACAACGTGATGACCCCTTCGATCCGCGCCATGCTGGCGGCGGCCGGAGTCAAGTGCCATCTGAAAGTCACCCTGATGTGCAAGATCATGCCGGGAAGCGGCATCGGTTCCAGCGCCGCTTCAGCCGCTGGAGCTGTCGTCGCCCTGAACCATCTTCTCGGCAACCGTTTCTCGGAGAAGGAGATGGTCGAGTTCGCCATGGAAGGCGAGGCTCTCTCCAGCGGAGGAGCTAAGCATGCGGACAACGTCGCCCCTGCCATCCTCGGCGGCATAGTGCTGATCTGTTCCTATTCTCCATTTGAATATATTCACATCCCGTTCCCTGACACATTCTGCGCGGCTATCGCACATCCTCGGATCACAGTGAGGACATCTGACAGCCGTGCCGTCCTGCCTGAGGACATTCCTCTCAAGGATGCCATCAACCAGTGGGCCAATGTCGGAGGTCTCGTCGCCGGTTTCATCAACAAGGACATCGGCCTGGTCGGCAGGAGCATGAGGGACGTGGTCGTGGAGAAGCACAGGAAGAAGTTCATCCCCGGATTCGACGACCTCAGGGACAAACTTTTCGCAGCCGGAGCCAAGGCCTTCAACATCTCAGGATCAGGACCTTCCGTCTTCGCCCTTTGTGACGGAGAGGAGAAGGCGAAGGACCTCTGCAAGATCATGTCGGATCATTTCCAGTCTCTCGGCATCACCGCCGACTCACTTGTCGCCCATGGTGACAACAGGGGAGCGCGGGTAATCTTCTAACTGAACCTTTCCATGGAATACTACAGCACACGCGACGCATCACTGCGCTGCTCACTCAAGGAGGCCGCCATCATGGGACTCGCCCCGGACGGAGGTCTCTTCATGCCTGAGCGCATTCCTTCCGTCGACCTTGATGAAGTGATGTCCTGCGGCACCTTCCCGGAGATGTCAGCAAGACTTGCCGCTCTTTTCTTTGATGAATATTCCTACGAGGAACTCCTTGAAATGACCACCAGGGCGTTCCCGTTCGACATACCGATGACTTCTCCTGCTCCCGGTCTTGACACTCTTGAGCTCTTCCACGGTCCTACCTTCGCCTTCAAGGATGTCGGAGCCGGCTTCATGGGCAGGATGATGGGACGTCTTGCGGACAAGGACCGGACCATCAACGTTATTGCGGCCACATCCGGGGACACCGGAAGCGCCGTCGCCAACGGATTCTACAAGGTGGACGGAGTCAATGTCACCATCCTTTTTCCGAAGGGCAAGATAAGTCCGTTCCAGGAAAGCCAGATGACGACCCTCGGCGAGAACATCCACGCTGTCGCAGTGGACGGCTGTTTCGACGACTGTCAGGCGATTGTCAAGAAACTCCTGTCAGACAAGGATTTCCATGACACCTACAGACTCACTTCGGCCAATTCGATCAACATCCTCCGCTGGATTCCGCAGAGCTTCTTCTATTTCTGGGGCTACCGTCAGTGGATGCTGAAGACCGGTCGCAAGGATCCTGTCGTTATTGTCCCGAGCGGCAATCTGGGCAATCTCGCATCGGGCGTCCTTGCAAGACGCATGGGACTTCCGATAAAGGCTTTCATCGCCGCCAACAATTCCAACGACACCTTCGCCCGCTACCTTGCGACCGGAGTCTGCTCTCCGGAACCTACGGTGCCGACCGTGGCCAATGCGATGGATGTAAGCCTTCCTAGCAACTTCGAGAGGATAATGTCATTCTATTCCTCGGACTGGAACGCTGTCCGCAGGGACATCTCCGGCTGCTCTTTCACTGATGACGAGATCCGTTCCGCCATCAAGGAGATGAGTGATGAATATTCCTATCTGAGCTGTCCGCACAGCGCCACCGGTTATCTTGCCGCCAGTCGTTCCGGGGCCGATGGATTCTGGCTATCAACCGCCCATTACGCCAAGTTCTGTGACGTGGTGAGCCGTTCGATAGGTACGGAACTTCCTCTGCCTGAACCTTTCAGGACCATTTCTCTACGGAAGGGGAAGGCTGTGGAGTCACCTGCTGACGCTGATGCGGTGAAAGAAATCATCATCAGTTCCTGTTCCGGCCGGCAATCCACACTCCGCTGAGTGTCAGGAAACTTCCGACAGCGGCTATGGGAGCCAGCCTCTCTCCGAGAATGAGCGAGGCTCCAAGAAGCGTGAACAGGGGGTTGAGATAGATGTAGTTCGAACTGCCGACCTCACCGATCTTCTTTATCACTATGTTCCAGACTGCGTAGCACCCGAGTGATGCGACCAGTCCGAGGAACACCAGGTTGAGGAGGACTTCAGTCTCCAGGATGGTCTCCAGCGGGGTCTCCCATCCTGTCTTGAAGAACAGCGGGATGATCGTAAGAATACCGTAGAAGAACACTTTCCTGGTCATCATTTCTGAAGGGTATTTCTTGAGTATGTCTCCTGCCACGATGGTGTAGAACGCCCATGTCAGGGCGGCGACTATGGCAAGTGCGTATCCCTTGAGGTTCAGTCTGATACCTTCTCCTCCGCTGAATGCTATCATTGCGATTCCTGAAAGGGCGATGAGGCTTCCGACGAGAATGTTCCTGCTCAGTTTCTCCTTCTTGACTGCTGAATAGAGCAGGGCGGTCATAAGAGGAGCGGTGCAGACGATGAAGGACACATTGCTGGCCAGTGCATATTCAAGGGCCGTGTTCTCCGACCAGAAGTAGAGGCTGCCTCCGGTCACGCCTAGGAAGAGCATTGCTGCCTCGTCCCTGATGCTGGAGCAGAAGAGCCTGAACCTGCTTCTTCCGGCAAGCTGGATGAGAAGCATGCCGATGTAAGCCACTGTGAATCGGATTACGAATATCCCGGCCGGCTTCATCCCTGCGTTGAGAAGTGTCTTGGTGGAGATGAACGTCGTCCCCCAGATTGCCACGACCAGGATCGCTATCAGTTTGAATATGTTGTTGTTACCCTTGTTCTTCATCTGCGGTGCCGGCCTCTGTTTGACGATGCTGCCAGAAATCGGCGGGCCCAAAGTTACTGAAATATTCCGACAGCTTCTAAGAATCTGTTTTGAAATGATTAACTTTATTTCTTATGAATCTTTTTGGTCTGAATTTCCT
>JAKSJH010000011.1 GCA_024398315.1 Bacteroidales bacterium | reverse complement strand
GACTTGCCGCTCATGATGAGCAGTCCGCCGAACTAGAGGACGATGGTGATCAGCATGGTGCCGAGGAATTCGCTCACAGGGTGGGCTAGGGCCTGCCTGAGAGTGACTCTGGATGTCTTCTTCCTCATCGCTTCGGTGACGCCGTCGAATCGTGCCGACATCTTGTCCTCGGCTATGAAAGCCTTGATGATCCTCAATCCGTCGAGGGTCTCTTCGACCTGGGACATTACGTCGCTCCAGAGTGTCTGCACATCAAGGGACTTCTTTTTCAGGTTCTTTCCGATAACTCCCATCAGGTAGATCATCACCGGGGCGAAGACGATGGTGAAAGTCGTCATCTGCCAGCTGATCACGATCAGGGCCGCAAAATAGATCACGATGAGTATCGGGTTCTTTATGAGCATTTCTATGGAACCCGCCACCGAAGTCTCGACCTCCTGGACGTCACCGCTCATCCTGGCGATGATGTCACCCTTCTTCTCCTCCGAGAAGAAACCGATAGGCAGGGAGAGGATCTTGTCGTAGATCTTCATCCTGATGTTCTTGACCACACCTGTCCTGATCGGGACCATCACTGCGGCTGAACCGAAATAACAGGCTGTCTTCAAAGCTGTTGTGACAATCAGGAAAAGGCAGAGAAGGAGGAGCACCTTCGGTTCTCCGTACTGTGCTATCGCCGATTCGAGGGCATGGTAGATGTTCTGCATGAAAGCGTCCCCCATCTCCTTGAAAGGCTTGCTCCACACTTCCGGCCACGGGGTGAAGGTGTAGACCTTGTCGGTCATCCGGAACAGGATCCTGAGCATCGGCACTATCATCGCGAACGAGAAGATGTTGAAGACTGCCGAAAGGATGTTCAGAACGACGGATCCGGCGAGGTATTTCTTGAAAGGAGCGATGTACTCCTTCATCATTTTCCAGAATTCTTTCATGTCCTACAGGATTTTGGTCAGCCAGTGGAATATCACTATGATCCTCTTTCTGAACACTTCATAGTTGAGGCTCTCGAAGTCATCCGCAACCTTGTTGGTCTTCATGGTGATGCCAGACGTGAACAGCGTGCACGGCATTCCGCACTCTGTATAGATCTTCTGGTCGCCTATCCTGTGGTGATAGATGTCGGTGAAGTTCTTGCTGCCGTAGTAGTCGAAACCAAGGTCCAGTGACAGTTCGGGGCGGTCGTTGACGCTCTGGAGGTCGTACCTGTCACCGGCTGAACTGAGCATGATGAGATAGTCCTTCCTTCCCTTGTGAACAGGTTCGAGACTGGCTCCCAGTATGTCCAGGACCACGGTGGACTTGATCTGCCGCAGTTCGATGACTTTCTGGTTGAGCGGATCCAGCAATTCTCCGGCCTTGACGGCCTCCGTGAAAGCAGTGGCTCCTGCCGACCCTTTCTCCTTGGCGTCGGTGGCCAGGAATATGATGTTGCTGCCGTACGATCTGCCCAGTTCCTTCATGTAGTTGAACATCCTGGCGATCTCGCACATGGCGACGACTCCGGATGCGTTGCTGTCAGCCGCAGGAAGGGTCTTGCCGTCCATCTTGCCGTAACTGTCATAATGTGCGGTCACCAGTACGTAGGTCTCTTTCTGGGTGTTTCTGCTGCCTGGCAGAAAGCCTATGATGTTGTGTCCTGTCTTATCTCCGACTTTGAAAGACTGGCTCCAGACTCCTGCAAACGGCATAAGCCCGGCATCCTTGACTCGCCTGGAGATCCAGAAAGCCGCTTCTGCCGCTCCTCTCTCACCGGTGGCCCTGCCTCCGAATGTGGTGTCGGACAGATACTCGATCTGCTTGATGAGAGATTCGTCGGTCACTATCTTCTCGGCGTTCTTCCCCGACGGGACCATCTTGACATCTTTTCCGGTCTGCGCGTCAGAGCAGACGTAAGGGACCATGACCAGGATAAAAATCAAAAAATTCTGTAAAAACTTATTCAAGGCACGATAAATGTTTATCTTTGTAAAATCAACCAATAATCTGACAAATTTACTAAAAATTACTCAGAACTTGAAACTTTGAACATGCGAAGGTTTCTCCTTTCCATACTCGTCCTCTTCATCTTCGTGCCGTTCTGCCGCGCGCAGTTCGACAGGGATGTCTTCTCGTTCAGGGGAAGGCAGGCCCTTTCCGAGGGCAGGTATTCGGATGCCATCACGCATTTCAATGTTCTTGCCAAGCTTGACACCACTGACTGCTGGACATATTTCTACAGGGGAATAGCCAAGTACAATCTAGGGGACCTGCGAGGAGCGCAGAAAGATTTCGACAATTCGGTGAGACTTAATCCTGTGTTCACGAACGGCTACCATTTCCGTGCAATCACCATGAGCCGGACCGGAAGGTACGACGAGGCTCTGGAGAACCTCGAGCGTGCGATCGAGCTCCGTCCCGGACTTGACGGCCTCTACTACAGCAGGGGCGTGACATACTTCCTTTCGCAGCAGTTCGAGAAGGCGGTCTCGGATTTCGACCGTTACATCCGCAAGGAACCGAAGGATCCTTCGGCATATCTGAACCGGGGGGCTTCGTTCCTCTTCCTTGGTGACACGACCAAGGCGCTTGAGGACTACAACAGAGCCATCAAGCTGGACCGCTTCGACCCGGAGGGATACGTCAGGAGGGGCCGCCTGAATGCGGAGAGGAAGAACTTCGCCGAGGCGATTTCCGACATGGACAGAGCCATAAGCATCGATTCCACCAACACATTCGCCTATTTCAACAGGGCTCTCATGTACTACGAGCAGAATGACTACAATTCTGCGATGAAGGATCTGAACAAAGTCCTTGAGGAGGAACCGGGCAACGCGCTGACTCTCTACAACAGGAGTCTGATAAACGCCCAGGTGGGCAACTATGAGGATGCCCTGGACGACATGGACAGGGTCATCAACATCAATCCGGACAATGTGCTGGCCTACTACAACCGCGCCTCCTACTTCTGTCAGATGGGCAGATGGCTGGACGCTCTGGACGATTACGACAAGACGATCGAACTCTATCCTGATTTCGCCAAGGCCTATCTCAACAGGTCGTATGTCAAGAACATGCTCGGCCGCACCAAGTCTTCAAAGCAGGACTACGACATCGCCCAGAAGAAGGTCAGCGAATACAGGTCCAAGACTGCTTCAGATGCGGAATCATTTGCTGACACGACGAAGAAATACAGCTCCCTGATAGCTCTGGACGCTGATTTCGCGAAGAAGGGCTTCGATGACGAACTTCTTCAGAACAGGGACATCAACATCCGTCTGCGTCCTCTCTACAAGTTCGCTCTTGTGGGGGAGAAGGACGAGGATGTGGCCCTCAGCAACCGCTATGAGAATCTCCTGGTCGACAAGTTCATCGCAGATTCTCCGCTCAGGATCGCTGTGACCAATTCGGACACGGTGCGGATTCCGGAACTCGAGCGCGGTCTCGAAGCTTCCATCTATGGTGACACTTACCAGGCCGCAGGTCAGCCTACTCCTATGACCGAGGCGGACAGGATGTTCGTGAGAGGTCTCTACAGTGTGCAGTCAAAGCAGTACACTACTGCACTTTCCCAGTTCGACCAGGCCGTCGAGGCTTCCGTCCAGGGCGAATATTCAGACTACTACAAGGCGTTCTACAGGTTGAACAGGGGCGTCCTCCGCGCTGAGATGATCGACTTCATCACATCCATCGAAGACAAGGTCCAGACCCTGACCATGGATGACCAGGGCACGACCAGGGCCCGTGTGCGCGACCAGGTGAGCCGAACCTACGACTACAGTGAGGCAATCGATGACATGCTTGAGGCGGACAAGCTGTTACCCGGGCTGCCATATGTGTTCTTCAACCTTGGCAATCTCTACTGTCTGTCCACCCGCTTCGTCGAATCCGTCGACAGCTTCACGGAGGCCATACGTCTCTACCCTTACATGGGGGACGCATATTTCAACAGGGGACTCGTCCTCATCTATCTCAAGGACAAGGAGAAAGGCTGCATTGACCTGTCCAGGGCGGGAGAACTTGGAGTTGAAGACGCCTACAGCGTCATAGCCAGATTCTGTGAAGAAGAGAAACAATGACCCCGGTGAGATTCATAAGCTTTTCAAGTGGAAGCAACGGCAACTGCTATCTCCTTTCAGACGGCAGCCGCGGACTTCTCATCGATGCCGGTGTCAGCATGCGGCGCTTGAAGAAAGAACTGCTGGTACGAGGAATGAACATGGATTCTTTCCAGGCCATTCTTGTCACCCACGACCATCTTGACCACATCCGTCATCTGGGTTCGTTCTGCAAGCATCTCAAACGGCCTGTCTATGCGACCGGGACACTTCACGGGGCCCTTGCGAGGCATTCGTTCACCATGGACTGGATCGGAGGCTGCCGGGTTGTCATTCCTGAAAACACTTCTTTCACCATCAGCCTGTGCAAGGACATGGAACCGGAGGACTGTCCGGAAGTCACCAGCTTCGTGGTTCCTCACGATGCCACCCAGACTGTCGGCTATTTCATCCGCTGGCACGGACGCAGGTTCTTCCTGATGACAGATGCTGGCAGAGTGACGCCGGATGCTCTCTCGTATGCAAAGCAGGCTGACACTGTGGTCTTCGAGTCCAACTATGATACAGGGATGCTTTTCGGAGGCCCTTATCCGCACGAACTGAAGATGCGCATTTGCAGCGGTAACGGTCACCTCAGCAATGACGAATGCGCTGACGCCGTGCGAAAGTTCTGGCATCCGGGACTGAGAAATCTGTTCCTGTGCCATCTGAGCGAGAACAACAACACACCGTCTCTTGCCTTTGAAGCGACGGCCTCGGCCATGTCTGAGATTCCTGTGGAAGGGGGCTTGAGGGCCAAGGACGTGACGAACCTCCAGACTCTTCCAAGAACCAGTCCTTCCGCAATGTTCGAGATTTGAATTGCTGTGAAGCCTTGTCCGGGTCCGGACTAGAACACGATCCTGAAGCCGGAAGTCTTCCTTCCGTTCCAGTAAGCTTCGACGGTTGCAGTCCCGTCTTCATCCGCCATCAGCGGGAGCCTTCCGCACAGTTCCACGGCCACAATGTCGCCGGTCCTTATGTAGCACAACCTGGACACTTCTTCCAGTGCCTCCTCTATCATCTGTTTCCCGTCACCTGAAGAAACATATTCATAGATGGTTTCTCCGTTCCTTGTGACAGATAGGGGGCCTTTCTCCGAGGCTTCTTCCGGAGGAAAGAAAGGTGCAGGCAGGAATGATGTGTGGTCGAGGCAGATGGCTTCAGCAAGGCTTTCAGGCGAACCGTCAATCATGTTCTCGGGGTAGAGGAGCAACCCCCAGCCGACGGAGTCGTAGTAGCGTGAGGCGAACTTCCGGCCTACGCTCCTGCCGGGCTTCGAAACTCTTGCGAATATCACTGCAGAGAAAGTCAGAGCCTTGACGAAATCCGGCGGGTAGAAATCTTCATTGTCCTTCTCCCAGGTGGTGTCAGGTCTGACAACTGTGTGTCCTGAATATGTCCTTGTCAGGATGTTCATTTGAACAGTTTTCCGTCTGATGCGAACTTGCCTCTTAGAAGATCGATAGCGCTGTCAAGCTCCTCTCCCTGGAGAGGACGGCTCATGGCCTCCTTCTTCTCCTTGTCGAACCTTTCCTTGAGGATGGCGAACTGTCGCTTTGTGTCCATCGTGAACTCTCCGTTCTCTATCCATGCGAAATAGGAAGGCTCGGTCTCGTAGACCTGACGCGCTGTCTTGCCCTTGTGCTTTCCGAAACTGATGACGGGCTCGTCGTCCTTGCCGCGTATCAGTCTGCCGGCGTAGTCGATGTTCTTTGGTCGTCCGAATGCGCTGGAAAGGAACTCCACGTCGTTCTTGAGCTCCATTTCGTGATGCTCGTCCGGAGTCTTGTACATCTCAAGCTCACCTTTGAGCACTTCGTAGGTCGCCAGAGTGTCAGCCTCGGCGGAATGGGCGTTGTCGAAATCCTTCCCTCCGCAGTAGAAGCGGTATGCCGCCCTGAGGTTCCTCGGCTCGTAGAAATGGTAGATGGTCTGCACGTCGACCATCCTCTTCGAGTGGAGGTCGATGTCAAGGGTCTGAAGCATCTTCCTGGCCTTCTGCTTCTTGTCTTCAGGCACTTTCGGATCGTCTATCCTGCTTTGTGAATATGCACGTACTCTCTCGATCTCTTCAGCCAGCATCGGAAGGTCGAACTTGTTCGAGTTGAAACCGGCAAGGTCGGAATCCTTGATCCATCCGATCACTTCCTCTGCGATCTCTATGAATTTCTTCTCTCCTGCGACGTCTTCGTCCTTGATGCCGTTCACTGCGGAAGCGCCCGGGTCCATAGGTCTCTGCTTCTGCTGTACATAGTCCCATGGACATATTCTCCAGGTCTTGGTCTCGTGATGGGTGTCGGGGAACACCTTGACGAAACTGAGTTCCACCATACCGTCGCTTACAATGTTAAGCCCCGTGCTTTCGATGTCGAAGAACACGAGCGGCCTTTCCAGAACAAGATCCATATTCTGTAACCCGTATTTTAAGAAAAACGAACGGTTCTTACTGAACCATGATAGGCATGAGGATGCCGCAGACCTTCTCAGTGCCGGCTTCTTCTTCCGAAGGTACTATGAGAGCCGCACGTCTGGCGTCTGCAAACTTCATCACGACAGTCTCGCAGCCCATGTTGGAGAGAATCTCCGTCAGGAAAGTGGACTTGAATCCGATAGCGAGGTCGTTGCCTGAATAGTCGCATGCGATCTTCTCGTAGGCTGCGATTGCGAAACCGAGATCCTGGGCCGTGACTTCCATCTGTCCTTCCTTCAGCTCGATCTTGATGTGGCTTGACGCCTTGTTGGCGCAGACCGCAACACGCCTCACCGTGTTGACGAACAGGTTCCTGTCAATCCTGAGGATGTTCGCATTGTTCGCAGGAATGACGTCGCGGTACTTCGGGTACTTGCCGACAATCAGCCTGCAGACCATCGTGGTCCTGCCGAAAGAGAAGACCACGGTGCTGGAGTCGAACGTCACGGTGACATCTCCCTCCTCCTTGGCGATGATGCTCTTGAGGACTGATGCAGGTTTCTTGTGAAGGATGAAAGAGCATTTCTCAGCGGTCTTCACGTCGTTCGTGGTGTAGCAGATGAGCTTGTGCGAGTCTGATGCGACCAGGGTCGTCGATTCTGTGTCGAAGTCGAAGAATATTCCGTTCATCGCCGGCCTTATCTCGTCATCGGCGGTTGCGTAGATGGTCTTGTTGATTCCGTCCACGAGGCTTTCTGCAGGGAATTCTATGGCCTGTGCGTCTTCGCCTGCGCCTTTTATCTGCGGATAGTCCTCCGCAGGGAAGTAAGGGAGCAGGGAGTTGCCTGTGGTCCAGCGGCATTCGATGGAGCTGTCGCTCTTCGTGCAGATGCTCAGCGGCTGGTCAGGAAGCTCCTTGAGAAGGTCGGTCATGTGTCTGGCCGGAACGGCGATCCTGCCTTCCTCCTCCGTGGAGTCGACTTCAATCTCGGTGCGGAGAGTCAGCTCGGAGTCGGAAGCGGTGACTTCAAGGATGTTGCCGCTCAGGTCGAAAAGGAAATTTTCGAGAATAGGGAGAGCCGACTTGGCGGGGATGGCCTTGGAAATGTCCATCAGTCCCTTGAGGAGTTCGGTGCTGGAAACGTTGAATTTCATATCAGTGCATTATTTATATTTCAATGTGGCTTTCAGGACTGGAAAAGCATGGTGCGCTTCCTTGCCTGATTTACAAATATAGTAAATATTTTTCATTTGACCCATACTCCGTATTACAATATGAGAATATGCGCCATGGCATGTAATTTGATTTGCTCATCCCGGCTCCGGAGCGCGGCTCCGGCTGAAATAATGTCAATCCTAAAACTAAGTACAGATATGAAAAAAGGTTTTGCAACAGTCCTGCTGTCCATCGCGCTCAGCGTGCTGGCGGCTTACGGCGTCACCAAGGCTGCCAATCTCGGAGAGAATTCAATTGTCTCCAAGGACGGCACACAGGCCATCACCCGCACTGTCAATTTGTCACAGTCTGAATATCCTGATCTCACCTATGCCGCCGAGTCGGCTGTCCAGGCTGTTGTCTATGTAGGAGTGACTGTCACCCAGCAATATCAGATGGATGACCCTCTCTTCCGTTTCTTTCCTTTCTTGTTCGGAGATACTCCTCAGCAGAGGGAGCAGAAGGGAAGTGGTTCCGGAGTAATCATCCGTCCTGACGGCTACATCGTGACCAACAACCATGTAGTCGCCAACGCCACCAAGATAGAAGTCACACTGAACGACAACAAGAAGTATCCTGCAACAGTGATCGGTACCGACCCTGCCACAGACATCGCTCTGATCAAGATCGACGCCGAGAATCTTCCGACTGTCCCGTTCGGCGACTCCGACGACCTCCGTCTCGGTGAATGGGTCCTTGCAGTGGGCAGCCCTCTCGGCTATGAACTCCGTTCCACCGTCACCGCAGGCATCGTCAGCGCCAAGGGCAGAAGCATGAACTTCGGCTCAAACGAGAATCCTTACAGCCGCAGTCAGAACAAGGGCAGCCAGCTCCACATCGAGTCGTTCATCCAGACTGACGCCGCAGTCAATCCTGGCAACTCTGGCGGCGCTCTCGTCAACAAGACCGGCGAACTTGTAGGCATCAACACGGCAATCGTCTCACAAGACGGTTCCTATTCGGGATATTCATTCGCAGTCCCTGTCAACATCGTGAAGAAGATCGTCGGTGACCTCATCGACTTCGGTTCCGTCAAGAGAGCAGTCCTCGGCATTTCCATGCTCAATCTCAGTGATGAGCTGGCAGTGACGCTCAAGTACGAGTCTCTCTCTGACATGTTGAAAAAAATGAAACTTTCTTCCCCAGAAGGCGTATATATTGAAGAGGTCGCCAACGGCGGTGCGGCTGACAAGGCCGGCATCAAGAAGGAGGACATCCTGCTGTCCATCGACGGGAAGAAGGTCAAGGACGGTGCGTCCGTACAGGTCATCGTCAATTCCTTCCATCCGGGGGACAAGGCCGACATGACGGTGATGAGGGACGGAAAGGAAAAGACTTTCCAGGTTGAGTTCCTCGGTTCTGTCGCAGAGAACGGTGTTGAGGTTTCCAAGGGCGAGGTCGCCTTCTACGGAGCTGTCCTCAAGGAAGCTTCCAAGGAGACTCTTGACCGTCTCGGTCTTTCGGCAGGTGTCGAGATCGTGTCCATCGGCTCCGGCATGATGCAGGAATCAGGAGCAACCGAAGGACTTGTCATCACCTATGTCAACGACCAGCCGGTACGCACTCCTCAGGATGTCGTGGACATCGCCAAGAGGGCTGAGAGGTCCGTCTACATCGAAGGTTACACTTCGAGCGGCAGAAGGGCTTTCTTCGGCTTCGGCAAGGAAACACAAAGCGAAACACGTAATAGATGAGACAACTTAAGATCACAAAATCGATCACCAACCGCGAGAGCGCATCCCTGGACAAGTATCTCCAGGAAATAGGCCGCGAAGAGCTGGTGTCACCTGAAGAAGAAGTAGAACTTTCACAGAGGATCCGCAAGGGCGACCAGAAAGCCCTTGAAAAACTTACGAGAGCCAACTTGAGGTTCGTGGTTTCCGTTGCGAAACAGTACCAGAACCAGGGTCTCAGTCTTCCGGACCTCATCAACGAGGGCAACCTGGGCCTCATCAAGGCCGCCGAGAAATTCGACGAGACGAGAGGTTTCAAGTTCATTTCCTATGCCGTGTGGTGGATCCGTCAGTCCATCCTGCAGGCACTGGCCGAACAGTCCAGGATTGTCAGACTGCCTCTGAATCAGGTCGGTTCCCTGAACAAGATCAACAAGGCTCTGTCCCAGTTCGAACAGAAAAACGAGAGGGCTCCTTCAAACGAGGAGCTCTCTGAAATGATAGATATCCCTCAGGACAAGATCTCCGACACACTGAGAGTGTCAGGAAGGCACGTCTCCGTTGACGCTCCTTTTGTCGAGGGTGAGGACAACTCCCTCCTCGATGTCATCCCGAACGATGATTCACCTATGGCTGACAGAGGACTTGTCAACGAGTCCCTCAGTACGGAGATCGAACGTTCCCTCCAGATTCTGACCACCCGCGAACGCGAGATCATCAAGTCATTCTTCGGCATCGGATGTCAGGAAATGACTCTCGAAGAGATCGGCGAAAGGCTCGACCTCACCCGCGAGCGCGTCCGTCAGATCAAGGAAAAGGCTATCCGCAAACTCAAGAAACCATCTGCAAGCAAACTTCTGAAAACATATCTCGGCTGATGTCCCCAGAACAATTCATCGCCTCCAAGGCAGCACAGGCCATAAAGGCAGTCTATGACGCGGATGTGGACGCTTCCACACTGCAGGTTTCGGTGACAAGGAAAGAGTTCGAAGGCGACTTCACGCTGGTCGTCTTCCCTCTTCTTCGCATGTCACATTCGACACCGGAAAACACAGGAAAGGCAATAGGGGAGTGGCTCAAGGCCAATGTCCCTGAAATCTCTGAATATAACTGCGTGAAGGGATTCCTCAATCTCCTTCTCTCGAACTTCTACTGGAATTCGCTGTTCAAGGAGATCACCTCTTCAGAGGATTTCGGACAGCTTCCTTCCACTGGCAGGAACATCATGGTGGAGTTCTCTTCACCGAACACGAACAAGCCTCTACATCTCGGCCACATCAGGAACAACCTTCTCGGAGATTCCGTCTCCAAGCTCCTCAAGGCTGCCGGCAACAACGTGATAAAGACCACTCTGGTCAACGACAGGGGCATCCACATCTGCAAGTCCATGCTGGCCTGGCAGAAGGTAGGGGATGGTCAGACTCCTGAGACATCCGGCAAGAAGGGCGACCACCTTGTCGGTGACATGTATGTCGCTTTCAACGACATCTACAAGAAGGAAGTCGAAGACCTAATGGCCGGAGGAATGAGCGAGGACGAGGCGAAGAAAGAGGCTCCTTGCCTCAAGGAAGCCCACCTCATGCTCCAGAAATGGGAGGCCGGCGACAAGGAGGTCCGTGACCTCTGGTCAATGATGAACGGATGGGTCTTCGAAGGATTCGACGAGACATACGCAGCCCTCGGAATCGGCTTCGACAAGGTCTACTACGAGCATGACACCTATCTTCTCGGAAAGGAACTCGTCCAGAAAGGCCTTCAGAAGGGTGTCTTTGTGACTGACCCTGACGGTTCCGTGTGGTGTGACCTCACCCAGGACGGACTTGACAGGAAGATTGTCCAGCGTTCGGACGGGACATCTGTCTACATCACCCAGGATCTCGGTACTGCGGAGAAGAGGTTCAGCGAGAATTCACTTGACTCCCACATCTATGTGGTGGGCAACGAGCAGGACTATCATTTCCAGGTTCTCAAGCTCATCCTCGGCAAACTCGGATTCGAATGGGCCGACGACATATTCCATCTGTCCTACGGCATGGTGGAACTTCCGGAAGGAAAGATGAAGTCCCGCGAAGGAACAGTAGTCGACGCCGACGACCTCATCCAGAAGATGTACGAGGAGGCGAAGGCCACTTCCGAAGAGTCCGGCAAGCTTGCCGACATGTCCGAGGAAGAGAAGGAGAAACTTTACCATATGATCGGTCTCGGCGCTCTCAAGTACTTCATAATCAAGGTGGATCCGAAGAAGACCATGCTCTTCAACCCTAAGGAGTCCATCGATTTCAACGGCAACACCGGACCTTTCATCCAGTACACCCATGCAAGGATCAGGTCGATCCTCCGCAAGGCCGCTGAGAAGAACATCGCCTATCGTGATGCTTCCGAAGGTGAAGTCGTCCTAAGTCCGAAGGAGATCAGGCTCATCAAGATCCTGAACGCATTCCCTGCCAAGATCTCAGAGGCGGCCGATGCTCTTTCTCCTGCTCTCGTGGCCAACTACGCCTACGACCTTGCCAAGGAGTTCAACCAGTACTACCACGACACTCCTGTCCTCAAGGAAGAGGACCAGGCTGTCCTCTCCATGCGTCTTCTTCTGATAGACTCCATCTCGGCTGTCCTCAGGAAGGCGATGGGAGTGCTCGGAATCGAACTCCCGGAGAGAATGTAGGAACATTCCTGCAAGATGGCATATTCAGACACCTGCATGTTCCCTACTTCCGTGAAGGAAGTTCAGGCCCTGGGTTGGGACTACATCGACGTCATCCTCTTTACGGGTGACGCCTTTGTCGATCATCCGTCCTTCGGTACGGCATGCATAGCCAGATGGCTCCAGAAGCATGGCTACCGTGTCGCTGTCGTACCGCAGCCCAACTGGAGGGATGACCTGCGGGACTTCCGCAAGCTGGGCGCGCCGAGGCTTTATTTCGGAGTGAACGCCGGTGCCATGGACTCCATGGTCAACCACTACACCGCCGGGAAGAGACTTCGCCACGACGACGCCTACACACCGGAGGGCAAGGCCGGTCAGAGGCCGGACTATGCTGTAAGTGTCTATACCCGTATCCTCAAGGACCTGTTCCCGGATGTTCCGGTTGTCATCGGCGGCGTCGAGGCATCCCTGAGGCGTCTTTCCCACTACGATTACTGGAAGGATGAACTGGTGCCGTCCATCCTCGAATGGTGTCCTGCCGACTACCTGTGCTACGGCATGGGGGAAAAGCCTATGCTGGAACTTACAAAGGCCATCGAGGACCAGAGGAACCCCCGCGACATCCAGCGTGTCCCTCAGATAGCTTTCCGTCTTTCGGGAAAGTGGAAGGTCAAGGATCCGCTCGTCCTTCATTCGTTCGAGGAATGCAGGAAGGACAAGGTTCTTTTCGCCCAGAATTTCCATCTGATCGAGACCAACGCCAACCTGATGTATCCATCGACCATCATCGAACCGGTCGGAGACGGTTATGTACAGGTCAATCCGCCTTATCCTCCTTCGACAACGGAGGAGATGGATTCGTTCTGGGACCTTCCATTCACAAAACTTCCGCATCCTCGCTACAAGGGCAAGAGAATCCCAGCCTATGACATGATCAAGGATTCCATCATCACTCACCGTGGCTGCTTCGGGGGATGCAATTTCTGCACTATTGCCGCCCATCAGGGCAAGTTCATCCAGTCCCGTTCTCCAGAATCGATTGTGAATGAGGTCAGGAACCTTGCCGCCATGCCTCAGTTCAAGGGCAACATCTCCGACCTGGGTGCTCCTACCGCCAACATGTACGGGATGCGTGGAAAGAATCAGGAAATATGCGCCAAATGCCGCAGAAAGTCCTGTCTCTATCCTGCACCATGCAATAACATGGACCGTTCCCATGCGAAGCTCCTTGACCTCTACAGACAGGTTGACGCTGTGCCTGGAATACGCCATTCCTACATCGGCAGCGGAATACGCTACGACCTTTTCCTTGACAAGGACGGGTTTGTGGACGAGACTTCCAGACCTTATCTGACCACCCTCATTCTGGACCACACCTCCGGCCGTCTCAAGGTCGCTCCTGAACATACAGAGGACAAGGTTCTGAAATATATCGCAAAGCCTTCCTTCAAACTGTTCGAGAGACTGAGGGTCGAGTTCGACAGGATCTGTGCTAAACACGGTCTGAAGACGGGAATAGTCCCATATTTCATCTCATCCCATCCGGGATGCACTATGAAGGACATGGAGAATCTTTCCAACTGTCCGGCTCTCAAAGGAATATACATGGACCAGGTCCAGGATTTCACACCGACCCCGATGACCACCTCCTCTGTGATGTTCTACACGGGGATTGACCCTCGTGACCTCAAACCGGTGTTCGTCGAGAGGGACCTTGAGAAGAAGAAAAGGCAGAAGTCATATTTTTTTCAAAAATAAGTCCTCAACTATTTCTTTGATTCGGAAAATAGTCTTATTATTGCATCACAAATCAGAACAACAAATCGCTATGGGATACATTCCGGACAACAAGAAAAGGCATGTGGTAAGTTATGAGAACATGTCCGAACTTCTGGCATCAGCTTTCAATGAAAAATATCCTAGGGGATTCAATGACTATCTCCCTGATCTGGTCAAATACACCAAACCTGACGGAACTCCTTTCTATGCAGTCACTCTCGAGACTGAGGACTCCATCTATCTTGTAAAAATCAAGGTGAGGACAGATGACGCAGACGCCCTCGAAAGGTGGCTTGAAGGTGAGGAGGACGCCGAGACCGAAGATGTTGCAGGGAATCCTGGCGAGGACAATTCAGGCGCCACTCTGCCGGATGACAACATCTCACAGTACGGTACCGGTGACGATGATCCGTCCTGACAGGCCGTTCCCGGCTCAATGAATATGAAAGAGATCGTCCCGTAGAAAAGGGCGGTCTCTTGTTTGTTTCCAACATACCGAATCGATTGACATCATGAAAAAGAATCTGTTTATGGTCTGTGCCGCCGCAGCCTCCATGCTGCTGGCGTTGCTTCCTTGCCATGCCCAGGAAGGCTCCACTCCGGAAGAACGTGCCGAGGCGCTGCTCCGCCAGCTTTCAGTTGAAGAAAAGACAGGACTGCTCATCTATGACTCGTCTCCGGTTGAAAGGCTTGGAATAGGTGCCTACAACTGGTGGAACGAGGCTCTTCACGGTGCCGCGAGGAGCGGATCGGCAACGGTTTGCCCCCAGCCGATCGGAATGGCTGCATCTTTCGACCCGGTTCTGCTCGAGGAGGTGTTCTCCACAGTCAGTGATGAGGCGAGGGTGAAAAACCGTATAGCAAGGGAGAACAATGATGTCCATATCTACAACGGAGTGACTTTCTGGACTCCAAACATCAACATATTCAGAGATCCTCGGTGGGGGCGCGGAATGGAGACTTACGGTGAGGATCCGTATCTGACAGGTGTTCTTGGCTGCGCTGTCGTCCGTGGTCTGCAGGGCGACGTCAGCGCCGATGTACTGAAGACTCATGCCTGTGCAAAGCATTTCGCTGTCCATTCAGGTCCGGAGAGCTCCCGTCACAGCATTGATGTGAATGTCTCTGAACGGGATCTTCGAGAGACTTATCTTCCTGCCTTCAAGGATCTTGTCACAAAAGCGGACGTCCAGGAGGTCATGACCGCCTATAATCGTTTCGAAGGTGAGCCATGCGCCGCCAGCGGCCGTCTGGTCAAAGACATCCTCAGGGGGGAATGGGGCTACAAAGGTCTTGTCGTGACTGATTGCTGGGCTCTGTCAGACTTCTATGTTCCTGGTCGTCATGGCTTTGCCTCCTCTGCGGCTGAAGCTGCCGCATTTGCGATAAAGAACGGGGTTGACATCGAATGCGGAGATACGTTCCGTGCTGTTCCTGAAGCAGTCAGGCTGGGACTGATTACCGAAGATGACATAGACAAGTGTCTTTTCCGTCAGCTTGTCCAGCGCTTCCGTCTAGGCGAGATGGACGGCGTCTCACCCTGGGACAGTCTGTCGTTTGAAATAGTGGAAAGCCCTGAACATCGTGACCTCGCTCTACGTATGGCCAGGGAGACGATTGTCCTGCTTCAGAACAAGGGGAATGTCCTTCCGATTCCGGCTGATGAGAAAACTGCATTGATCGGACCGAATGCCGATGATGAGGAGATGATGTGGGGCAACTACAATCCGGTTCCAAACTCTACGGTGACCTTGCTGGAGGCCATGAGGCAGCGCTGTCCTGAACTTGTGTATTTCAAGGGATGCGGCCATGTCGGCGGATCCGGACTTGAGGAAGAAGGTGCTGAACTTGATCCGGAGGAAGTGCTGGACAGTCTCGAAGGAGTGGAGACTGTCATTTTCGCAGGAGGTATCTCTCCACGTCTTGAGGGAGAGGAGATGCCTGTCGCCGTCGAGGGCTTTTCCGGTGGAGACAGGACCAGCATCGAACTGCCTTCGCTTCAGCGCAGGATGCTCAAGATTCTGCATGATGCCGGCAAGAAAGTGATATTCGTCAATTTCAGCGGCAGCGCTATCGCTCTTGCGCCGGAGACTGAAAGCTGCGATGCAATCGTGCAGGCATGGTACCCTGGTCAGGAAGGCGGAACGGCCCTGGCCGATGTCCTCTACGGTGAGGTGAACCCTTCGGGAAAGCTCCCGGTCACATTCTATTCATCCGACGCCCAGCTTCCTGATTTTGACAACTATGACATGGAGGGACGTACCTACCGCTATTTCAAGGGAGAACCTCTTTTCGATTTCGGCTACGGCTTGAGTTACACCAGGTTCAAGTACGGCAGGGCCAGGGTGAAGAAAGGTGCCGTCACATTCAAGGTGAAGAACGTGGGCAAGCGTGACGGCGATGAGGTTGTACAGCTGTATGTCTCCAGGCCGGACGACCCACAGGGACCGGTAAGGACACTTAAGGCTTTCCGTCGTTGCAGCATCCGGGCCGGGCAGTCAGTCCGTGTGACGATTCCTCTCGATGACGAAGTGTTCCAGTGGTGGGATCCGTCCGCTCAGGACATGAGACCTCTTCCGGGCAGCTACAGGCTGTGGTACGGCTCAAGCTCACAGAAGAAAGACCTCAGGACTTTGAAGTACAGATTCAAGTCCTGAGGCCTGCTGGTCGATATGTGCCTGTGGAAGTTGTAACAACTTCTTACTTTATTCTGTAAAGCTCGGGTACTTCCGGACGTCCGACACCGACGGTGACATTGACGTGCCAGTCAAGATTGTTTGTGTAGAGATGACGGAAATCGAAAGGCTGCTGCATCCATACACGGCACAGGTTCCCTTCTTCCCATGTGTTGCCTGCTGACTGGTAGTCGCACATCGGAAGGGTGTGAGGAGCGCCTGACTCGTCAACGAAAGGCACTTCGAAAGTCATCCACATCGCATCGATGCCGCTGTTGCCTGTCCTCTTGAGGTCGATGTAGTTGTCAGCGTCGCGCTTGAACTCATAGCGGAGCATAGGAGGTTCGCTGACTCCGTCGCGTCTTGGTACGAGGCGGGTGTCGAATGCGAGCACGACCGGACCGCGCATGACCGCAGCGTCACCGACTCCTGAAGGAGCATCTATGACACGTCCCCTCATGTCGAATTCGAGCTCGATTTCATCACCGTCCTTCCAGGTCCGTGAGAGTGTTGAATATGTACCCTTGATGGCGTAGCCGTCATAAGCCTGTCCGTTGATCTTCAGGCTTGTCCTGGCACTCCATTCCGGGATTCTGAGGTTGATTTCGAATTTCTCCTCCTGCTGGAGTCCTACCTTGATCCTGACGAGTCCGTTCTCAGGATAGTCTGATACCATATTCAGTGACACTGGATTGCCTGCAGGGGTCTTCAGGCTTCCTTCCATCTGACCGTAGTAATTGACAGCCAATCCCTTCTTGCTTGTCATGAGAGCCCAGGAAGGAAGCGTCATGAATCCCCTCGGGCCGTTGGCGACACAGCAGCTCAGCGCAACGTCCGTGAACTGCTCGTGGCTGTGCACCCTTTCTCCCATGAGAGATGAGTAGTAGGCCCACCACTCTCCGTTCGGGGCCATGGCACCAAGATTGGCGTTGTAAAGGGCGGTCTCCAGCTGGTCCGCATATTTGCTCTCACCTGTGAGGCGGAGCATCTGATAGAGGTATTTCATCCATGTGGCAGTTACGCAGGTCTCCATTCCCTGGTACATCGGCTCTGTCTGGCGCATCTTGCCATGGCACCAGATCTCCATCATCGAAGCTGATCCGACAATCATGATTTCGTCGCGGATTATCGTGTCGATCAGCTTGTGGGAGGCCTCATAGTAGATCTTGTTGCCGGTGGCCCTGTACATCTCGCAGAGACCCTCGTAGCAGGACATCATCTCGTAGGCCTTCGGGGCGCCGCTCATCTTCCATAGAGGAGTGCCGTTGAGAGCCTCCTGGATGAGTCTGATTCCGGTAGGGGAGAGCTTGTTCGGGGTGTCCCAGCATTTGATGATATATTCACCGAACTCAAGGTACTTCCTGTCCCCTGTTCTCTGGTAGAGGAGGGCGACCGGCTCGAGCACTGAGCTGGATGCGAGTCCTTTCCAGCCTATCCAGCCTGTTTCTGCGATGTTTATGCCGCTCTCCTGAGTCTCCTTGATGAGATGGTCGGCCACTTTGCGGGCGGCGTCGAGAGCTTTCTCGTTCCCGGTCTGGTCATAGTAGCCGATAAGGCCGAGCATTACATACTTGCGTCCCCAGATGTCCCATTCGCCGAGATGGTTCTCATCGAGGTAGGTACCGATGTAGCCGTTGGCGTCCTGTGTCCTGACAAGTTCCTCGAAACCTCTGTCAATCACAGCCTTGTGCTCGGGAGTCGGTTCGTAGCCGTAAGCCATGACAGCTGCGGTGAACCATTTTCCCCAGAATTCGCAGCGGAAACCCCATTTTCCGTCCGGCTTGTCAACGAACGGCTTGACCACTCTGTCGATGTCCTGCTTCATCAGCCTGTTCTCTATGCAGAGATCGAGCTTGTTGCCGACAAATCCGTCTATCTTCACAGAATGGGCAGGAGCGGGCTCAAGAACGTTCGGAGCCTCGATGAAAATGGATGGCTTCTGAGCCGGCTTCACCTTCTTGGCATCAGCGGAGGTGCCGGTGAACAATGCGGCAGCCACAGCCGCTGTGTATAACAATCTGTTCATCATGTCTTTATGTCTGTTATTTGTTTTTCAGAATCGTGTCTTCAAGAATTGAGTGGAAGTTCGGGAATCTGATTCCAGTGTTTCTTTCTATCATCAGGGTCTTGAGGCCTGAATATGGTTTCAGCATGGCTTCGTATTCGTCAGGGTCGGCATCGTCACCCCAGTAACCCTTCACGAACCAGTGCCAGAATGCTCCCGCAGTCGTCATGTCCAGATGGAATGTGTTCCGGATGAATTCAGGATCCGAATATTTGCAGCAGACGAGCACCATGCCCAGATCGAAGAGTGGATTGCCTTGTGAGAAGTCACCCAGGTCTATGAAATATCTCCTGTCTCCAGCAATGATGGCGTTGCTGTACTGAAGGTCACCGTGCAATGCGTTGTCAGCGTCAGGTACGTCCAGGATGAATCTTTCAATCCTCACCTTCTCATCATTCGTGAAGAAAGGGTTCTGTGCGAGCATCTCAAGGCAGGTGTCCTTGACATTCACGAATTCACCGGGGGCGAGATGGATGGAATGGAGTTCGCGGCACATTCCGGCGAACAGCCTGGCATATTCCTCGACCTTTTCAGGCTCGTCCGAAACGGAGCGGGAGATGGATTTCTTGCCGACTATCCTTTCGAAGCGGATTCCGAACCTTCCCTTTCCGTCGGTGATCAGTTCTCCGGGCTCAGGTGTGGATATTCCTGCCGAGAAGACTTTCCTGGCCTGGGCAAGTTCCTGTTCGACCTGTTCCCTGGGAATTGACGGATTGCAGAGCTTGACCATGACCTTCGGGTCGGTGCGGTGGAAAAGACTCTCTCCGTTCGCACCTTCTCCCGAATGGACATATTCATTGAGGTCTATCAGAATTGCTTCCATCAGACTATCCTGATTATGTTGGAGAATCCGGTGATGTCGAAGACTTCCTTGACTTGAGGACGCATCCTGGTCAGGACCATTGAACCTTTCTTTGCGGAAACCGCCTTCTGGAGCATCAGGAACACTCTGAGGCCCTGGCTTGATGTGTATTCAAGTTCCCCGCAGTCGATCTCGATGTCAGGCTTTTCTATTTCCATGAGAGGCTTCACTCCCTGAAGGAACTGTTCGGCGTTGGTCGTGTCGACCCTGCCGCAGACGGAGGCTCTTACCTTCCCGTCCTCTTCATTGATGGTGATGTTCATATCGTCATTCGATTTTCATTGTCATGATTGTAATGTCGTCGTTCTGCGGCTCGTCTCCTGTGAAGGTGCTGACATCAGCGTAGAGACTTGAGCAGACGGCTTCAGCGGAGTAGCCTGAAGGGATCCTTCCCGCCCATGAGAGCAACCTGTCTTCGCCGTACTGCGCCTTCGACACGGTTTCAGCCTCAGTCACCCCGTCGGTGTAGAACAGCATCCTTGATCCGGGTGCGAGGTCAATCTCCTGTTCTTCGTACTTGAATTCCTTCAGGAGACCTATCGCGATGTTAGGCTTGACCCCGAGGAATCCCGCCTTGCCGTCAGGACCGATGAGCACAGGAGGGTTGTGCCCGGCATTGCAGTAGCTCATTCTGCCTGTCCTGAGGTCAATCTTGCCTATCAGCAGCGTGACGAACATGTTGGCTTCGTTGCTGTCGCAGAGCGAATCGTTCATCTTGGTGAGCAGCTGACTGATGGACAGGTCGAGATTGGACAGGAACCTGAACGCCGAGATGCATATAGCCATGACCAGAGCGGCCGGGACACCCTTCCCGGACACATCTCCTATCGTGAAATAGACAGTGTCCTTGTCGTGCAGGAAACAGTCGTAGAAGTCCCCTCCGACCTCCCTGGCAGGCTTGAGCATTGCCGAGAGGCTCACTCTGCCGAGGTCAGGGAAACTGTGAGGCACGATCCCCATCTGGATCTGGCTGGCGATGGCCAGCTCGCTTTCGATCCTTTCCTTGCTGGCTGTAGTCTCCTTCAGCTCGTAGATGTACGTGTTCAAGGAGTTCTGCATGTATTCGAAGGAGTCCCTGAGATGCTTTATCTCGTCGTCGGAGTCAATCTGCGGCAGGGAGGTGTTGAAGTCCCCTTCGGCTATGCCCCTGGCCGATTTCTCAAAATCCAGCAGTGGCCTGGTCAGTCTGTGCGAGATGCTGTTGCAGAGCAGGAAGAGCAGGATCAGTCCGAGAACGGCTTCGATGAGCAGTAGAAGCTGCATCCTTCCGGCATTCCTGAGAACCTCCTTGTAGTCGCAGACTATGGCGGCTGACCATCCGTTCTTCAGCGGACCGTAGACCAGGAACGATGTGTTCCCGTTGTTCTTGTAACTGGCGACTCCTTCCTGGCCTCCCAGCATATCCTCCGCCGCCGCTATGGCCCTGCTGTCCTTTATCGATTTGCATGACGAAAGGATGTCCAGTCCGAAATATGGGCTGTCCTTGTCTATGATGTACTTGCCGGAAGCGCTTGCGAGGACCGTCCTTGAATTCGCATAGGGCTGGACCCTCGAGATTATTTCAGAAGCCACCCCAAGGTAGAAGTCGGCTGTGATGACAGCCTTGAACTTGCCTTCCTTGTCGAAAACCGGTCTGCTGTAGGTCGACATCTCCAGTCCGCCGCCACCCTCGTCGACATAAGGCTCGCTCCAGCATGGCTGCCTGCTGTCAGCTGCCTTGCGGTACCATTCCATGCTGAAATAGTCATAGTCATCGTTGCCCAGCTGGATGCTGCGGATCTCACTGCCGGCGGACCTGTCTTTGAATGAATATGGCGAATAATAGTGCATCCCTTCAAAGCTGTCCGGCTCGAAAGCGACGGCGCTTCCGAAGACTGTACCGCTTTCGGACACCAGCTTCCTTGTGATGTGGTACATGTAATCAGGATCGTCCAGATGCTCTTCAACCAGCCAGGCGATTCCGTTTACGGCATCTTCAACTTTCTGGATTTCAATCTCTATCTCCTTGACGGTCGCATCCAGCTTGTTCTTTGCGGACCTGGTGGCTTCGTCGGCGATGAGCTTGTAGGAAATGAAGGCGGTCGTGATCAGGGCTGCAAGGAAGAGAATGGAAGTGATGAACACGAAATCCGTGCTCAACCTGTATGAAAACGACTTCTTTCTCCAGCTCATTTCAGTCTCTTTGTCATCTTGAATTCGTTGCGATGGTTCTCGAACCGGTATTCAACAGAATCCATCATCTGCTTGCAGAGGAATATTCCGAGACCCCCGATCTGGCGCTCTTCAAGGGGAGCGTTCACGTCAGGGTCTTCCTTGGAGAGCGGGTCGAACTCCACACCACCGTCCGAGAACTTGACTGTCACTGAGTTTTCGGACCTTAGCACCTCCACTTCCACCCAGGTGGACCCGGAATAGCAGAGGATGTTCTCCTCCACCTCCTCCACGCAGAGGCGTATCTTGAATCGGATGTCTTCGGAGAGTCCGGCGACCTCTTCGCATCCCATGACACTCTCTATGATTTCGGCGTTGCGCCCTTCCAACGGTTCAAATCTGTGTTTCATGACTGAAATCAGTTTCAATTGATATGCTGTGCCAGTGTCCGTTCATCCTCTGCCGCCGAACACCTGGTCGACCAGACGGGAGAACTCCTCAAAGGCGGAGGTGCCTTCAAGTTCGCTCAGGGAGTCCATCAGGCCCCTGTAGTGCCATTCGTGGTCAGACTTGCCTCCAGGGGCGTGGAAGCGGTCCCAGAGCCTGTCGCCGAGTTCTGCGTAGTCACGGGCTATGGCCCTCATGTTGGACAGCTTGTCACCAAGAGCCACTATCTTGGAATCATGGTCCGCCGCCTTGAGGCGGTTGATGGCCGCCTGCTTTCGTCCTCTCCATGTGTCCTCCTCCGGTCTGCCTTCGATCTGCTTGTCGGACTCGTTCTCGACCAGCCTTGCG
>JAKSJH010000109.1 GCA_024398315.1 Bacteroidales bacterium | reverse complement strand
CCGCCACTGGAGACTACCACGGCATGGACAAGATGCTGTTCAACACCCTCGGGAGCCACAACACACCGTACCAGGTAGCAAGCGGGGAGGCCGGACAGTACTTCAAGATCGACAAGGAGTTCTACGCCGTACAGATCTGCTGCCCTACCTGGAACAGCACAGAGGAGTCCGTTACCATGTCCCTCTACGAATGGGAGGGAGACTACTCTTCCACTGTCAGCGGGGAGCCGGTCTACAGCGAAAGGTTCGTCAATTTTGCCGACAATGGCTGGCTGACTCTGGTAAACGGAAAAGAAGCTCTGGACGACAAGAGCATCAAACTCCCGGCTGGTGAATATCTCTGGGTTGCCACCGACCCGACATCCCATGCCGGAATATGGGCCCAGGACGGAGATTCAGGTTCTACAGGTGGACTCAGCCCCAAGTCCTTCATCAAAGGCAAGGAAAAGAACAACTACCAGTTCGACAGCCGCATTCTTCTCGAATTCACCGAAGCGAAGGTGTTCTGGGACCAGATCAGCTACCAGCATTCCAATGACGGCGGAAAGACCTGGACAGCAGAGACTTTCACCCTGCGTCCTACTGAGTTCTCGCGCGACGGGCTTTCCTGCTGTGACCCGGGAGTGGCAAAATGGGGAGGATATTACTACCTGGGCTACACCTCGACCGAGGACGAGAGAGGCACCGACAACAATGTGTTCGTAGCCCGGTCGAAGAACCCAGACGGACCTTGGGAGAAATGGAACGGGAACGGCTGGGGAGGCAATCCTGAACCGGTCATCCTTTACCACGGTGTGGGAAACCCTGACAAATTCGGAGCCGGAGAGCCTTGCTTCGTCGTGGTTGACGGAACCGTCTATTTCTATTACACCTGGGACGACGGCAATGTCGTCACAAAACTGTCAACAGCTTCCGCAGACGACGAGAACTGGCCTGCCAGCCTCACTCTCAAGGGCATAGCCATAGACAAATCGGACAAGGCATACGCCAGCGCCGACCACAGCGACGTGAAGTACCGTCCGGACCTGGGAAGGTTCTTCGCGGTAAACACTGCCAGGAGAATGACAGAGAACTCCTACATACAGTTATGGTCCTCCGACAACGGAATCAAGTTCAAGCTTGAAGGCGAATTAGGAGGAGTGGGGTTCAAGAAAGGACTTCACAACTGCGGATGGAGCGGCGACGCTCTCGGACATCAGGACCCGACCAAGCCTCAGTACATCGGCTACGCCTACGGTCTGGACGCCTGGGGACAGTGGAACACCTGGTTCGCACCGCTTGACTTTCCGGTCAAATAATAGGAAGCAAAATGTATGAAACTCAATATTCAAAGGGCATGAAACTCAATCTTCAAAGGTTATTATCAGTATTAGCCGTCATATCTACCTCATTCTCAATTATTTCCTGCAATAGCACTAAAGTTTGCGGGATTCCTGCGGTTGATGACGGATGGATAATCTACAAGGCCGGAAACTATCGCTATGGTCCTTGTTTCATCAACAATGCTGACGGATCGATAGACGCCTGGTTCGCCGCAACCGGCGACTTCCATGGAAAAGACAAAACGATCAGAAACATTCCAGGTGACCACAATTGTCCATATCCGGTGATCAACGGAGATGCAGCTCAGTATTTCAAGATTGACAAAGACTTCTATTCGTTGCAGCTATGGTGTCCGACATGGAACAGCAATGTAGAATCAATGGAAGTTTCCATCTATAACTGGATGGGAGACTATGACAGTACAGTTAAAGAAGAGCCTGTAAGGATAAAGATCTTCGAGAACATTAAGAATGACGAATGGATAAGGCTTGAGAAGAACGAAGAAGCAGAGAATGACCACAGTATCCTTTTCCCGGCCGGAGAGTATCTCTGGGTGGCTCGCAATGCTACAGAACATGCCGGAATCTGGGCTTATGATGGCGCAGCCGAACCGGCAGGAAAGCTGTCCCCTGTTTCATTCATCGGTGGGGAAAGGCGGGACAACTTCCAGTTCGACAGCAGAATAGCCGTGGAATACACGACAGCTGAATATTTCTGGGACCAGATAAGCTACCAGCATTCAGAAGACGGAGGAAAGACCTGGACACCGGAGGTGTTCACATTGCTTCCTACCGAAAACACTATGGATTCATATTCCTGCTGCGATCCGGGTGTCGCCAGGTGGGGAGGATACTATTATCTTGGATACACATCATCCGAGGATCCGAGAGGAATGGACAACAATGTCTTTGTCGCACGTTCGAAGAATCCTGACGGACCTTGGGAGAAATGGAACGGCAATGGCTGGGGTGGTGATCCGAAACCTGTCATACAGTATCACGGAATAGGTGACCCGGATCAGTTCGGGGCCGGTGAACCTTGTTTCGTTATTCTTGACGGAACTGTCTATTTCTATTACTCATGGAATGAGAACGGAGTCAAGACAAGAGTTTCGACAGTTTCGGCTGAAGATCCTGACTGGCCGGCACACCTGGAATATAAAGGAGTCGCAATTGACAAGTCAGAAAAGGCGTTTAAAAAGGACCACAGCGATGTGAAATACCGTCCTGATCAGAAGAAGTTCTATGCCATCAACACTGCTGAAAGGATGACAGAGAATGCATACATCGAAGTATGGTCATCTGAAGATGGTCTCAGATTCAAGCTGGAAGGGAAACTGACTGGAAAAGAAATGAAAGCAGGATTGCACAACTGCGGATGGAGCGGAAATGAGAAAGGGATACAGGATCCGTCCAAACCTCAGTACATAGGCTATGCTTTCGGCTTGAACGAATGGGGCGTCTGGGACACATGGTTCGCTCCTCTCAAGTTCCCTGTTCAGTAAGAAAACACGATGGTATCAGTGAAGACAAGCACCCTCGCAGTTACGGCGATCCTGCTGGTAGGACTGCTATGCACCCAAGCCGACGCACAGAACAGGCTCAAGAACAAGATGTCCCAGGTCGATGTGACGATCGGGGAAGCCTACGACAGCCCATTCCTCAACAGGAACGACATCTACCAGGACGGCACAGTCCCGATGTACCGCGACTCGGAAGGTTTCCTCTGGGCAATAAGCGGCCATTCGCACATGGGACACATCGGCATATTCAAGGGCACGAGCATGGACGACCTCAAGGAAGCCTGGCCTGCCACTTTCAACTTCGCCACCGGGGATGCTGAATATGCTTTCGCGGGAATCCGTTATCCAGAAGGTGTCAAGGCACGCGGAAGTGTCTGGCCTTTCGGTCTTTACATCTGTCCGAAGACAGGACGTTTCTTCTGTTTCTTCCACAACGAGACCGGCTGGAACGGCCGCGGCACGGCCTACGACGCCTACGGTCCCTGCGAGACTCCGAAGTTCGACTCGGACTTCCGTCACATAGGACTCATGCATTCCGACGACCAGGGCAGGACCTGGACATTCGACCGCTGGGTGATTACCTCCGAGAATGTATGCTTTACTGAAAAGTACAATCCGGGAGCCGGGAAGATGACCGGTCAGAAAGCCGGCAAGATCGATCTCGGCAGCGGCGATTTCTCACTTTTCGTCGATCCGGACGACGAGTACATCTACATCGTCTACAACAAGATCACCCTCGACATGGACCAGACCGAGTTCAGGTTCGATGCAGTCGACACCTACATCGCCCGCACACGAAGGAGGGATGACGGTGTGATGGGGGATTTCGTCAAGTTCTACAACGGATCATTCTGCGAACCGGGCAACTTCGGCAAGGAGACAGCCATCGCGCATGACACATGGCACTCCAGGATAGCATATTCAAAGAAACTGGGCTGCTATCTGATGTGCTCCTCCCCTACCGGGAAGGAACCGGGCGAAGGCGTAATCGCTGACTTCATGGAAGTGAGGACTTCCGGCAACCTGACCGAATGGAGCGCTCCGACATTCTTCAAGAAAGACGGGAAGAAGTTCGGAAATCACTACCAGGCAATCATTTCCCCTCATGCAACTGGGAATCCGGCCGTCATTCCTGATTCAGAATTCACAGTCATGGACTGTCACAACGGCACTGATGTGAAGTGCCATGACTTCACTTTTCAGAAGAAGTAAACAGTTTCAGGACCCTGGTCAGCTGGTCAGGACAGCTGGTGCCTCTGCCGCCGCAGTCTATTCCGTCAAGACGTGCTATGGCGTCCTTCACTTTCATGCCCTTCGCCAGACTGGCGACGCCCTGGGTGTTCCCCATGCATCCCCCGGCGAATGCCACTTCAAGGATGGTCCCATCCTTCACGGCAACGGCTATCTGCTGGGAGCAGACTGCTCCGCAGGTCTGTGCATAGATGATTCTAACGCCTTCTTCGGTGGTATCGTCCCTGAGGACTTTCACATCAAATTCATTCATATTCGTCAATTGGAGCATGGACAATAGCTCGTCCCTGCAAAGTTAATGATAATAACGCAGACTTGGCATATTTTTGGCATAGTCGGACTTCGCAATGTATTAAAATCTGATAGAAATGAGTTTTAAAAGACTAACTATAGCAGCTGCAGTGGCGACAGCCCTCGCGCTGCTTGCTGTTCCTTCAAAGGCACAGCAGAACTACGGCCAGCAGAGGATGCGCGAAAGCCAGCTCACAGTAAAGGAGGCGGCCGAGCGCCGTGCTTCATGGATGGACAAAGCGATTGACCTGGACCCGAAGACCTACAAGAAAGTAGTCAACTGGTACAAGAAGGAAGTCAAGTACCAGAGGCAGGTGATGGAGGAAAGGTTCGCTGCGATGGGTGAATTCCAGGGAATAGGCCAGGGCGAAAGAGGTCACGAAGGCGGAATGCGTCCTGAGGGCGGCCAGAACGACGGATTCAGAGGTCACAGACCGGAAGGAGAGCACAATGGCGAGTTCCATGGACAGAGACCCGAAGGCGGCCGGAACGGGGAGTTCAGAGGCCAGAGGCCGGGAGGATTCCGCGGCGGAATGATGCAGATGACAGAAGAGGACAAGGCCTTCTACAAGAAGCAGGACCAGAAACTCCGCAAGATCCTTACTACAGAGCAGTACGAACTATGGAAAGCAAAGAGCTCCAGGGGATTACGCAGGCACAGGTAGGATTCATCAGGCCAGGGCTTTGAATCCGCACCAGAGCCGGTCGATCAGATCTCTGCTGCAGTAGGCTTCTGCAGTGCATTCTTCAGTCAGGACATCTCCGGAGCAGCCGTGGATCCAGACTCCCAGAAGTGAAGCCGAGACAGCATCGTAACCACGCGCAAGCAGACCGGCAAGAAGTCCGGTGAGGACATCACCGCTACCGCCTTTCGCCATCCCGGCGTTCCCTGTAGTATTTTCAAACGGTTCCGCATCAGGAGTGAACACTCTGGTGCGGAATCCTTTTTTCACAAGGACGCAGCGGGTTTCTGACGCAAAAGCCGAGAGCAGAGAATCATCGCCTTCCTTCCATTGAGGAAGAAGGCGTTTCAGTTCCCCGATGTGAGGAGTGAGTATCGAACCGGATGGAATCAGTCTTAACATGTCCGGATCCGACGCTATAATGTTCAGCGCATCGGCATCCAGGACCATCGGCGTATGGGAACCGCGGGCATATTCAAGAAGACGTCTCAATACTTCCGCAGTGGCTTCCGCCTTTCCAAGACCGGGTCCGATGCCGATGCTGTTGTAGCGGTGCAGGTTTTCCGGCAGGGTGGTCACATATTCGCCGGGGTCGGTAGAAATCATGGCGGACGGGAACTGGGTGACCGCAGCGGCAGTGGCGGTGGATGTGGAATGCAAGGTCACAAGCCCGCAGCCGGACTTCAAGGCGGCCCCAGTGGCGAGCAATGCCGCCCCTGGCATCGTGGCACAGCCGCAGACAAGAAGGGTGTGGCCGTACTGATGCTTGTGTGAACAGTCCTCCCTGCCCTTGACAAGGCCTGAAAGCACTTCTTTAGTAATCAAAGACATACTTGAATATATTCGGATATCATCATGCACATCCTGCGACAGGAATGCACCGTTCCGCTAAGTTAATGCAATTATGCGGTTGTTCACCAAATAATCATTATCTTTATGAAAATTACTTCACAAGCCATGATTTCACGCAGAGATTTCATCATCCACTCATCCGTTGCAGCAGCGGGTCTGATGGTCCCGGGAGCCCTCATGGGGGCTGAGTCTCCTTCCGGTAAAAGAGGGACTGACGAAAAGATCAGAGTAGGCCTCATCGGCTGCAGGAGCATGGGATGGGGGGACTACGTTGAATTCCTGCATTTCCCGGAGGCTGAATGCACTGCCCTCTGCGACATAGACAAGAATGTGCTCGAAAGCAGAGCGGCGGAACTGGAGAAGATTACCGGCAACAAGCCAAAGATATATTCAGACTACCGCAAGATGCTTGAGGACAAGGACATTGATGCGGTGGTCATCGGCACTCCGGACCACTGGCACTGCCTGATGACATGTGACGCCTGCGCCGCCGGCAAGGATGTCTACGTGGAGAAGCCGCTTGCCAATTCGATCGCCGAATGTGACGCCATGGTGGCTTTCGCCGAACATTACAAGCGCGTGGTCCAGGTAGGACAGCAGCAGAGGAGCGGCCTTATCTGGCATGAAATGAAGAAATATCTCGACACCGGCAGTCTGGGGAGGATAGCCAAGGTCAATGTCTGGGGCAACTTCTCCTATGCTTCGATCCTCCGTCCGGCCCAGGATTCAACTCCTCCGGAGGGCGTAGATTTCGACATGTGGCTCGGTCCGGCACCGATGAGGAGCTTCAACGGAAGCCGCTTCCACGGATCATGGAGGATGTTCTGGGACTATGGCGGAGGTCTTGTGACCGACTGGGGCGTGCATCTTCTGGACATGGCCCTCTGGGGAACCAACACCACGAAACTTCCTCGCAGAGTCATGGCGACAGGAGGGAATTTCGCCTATCCTACCAACTACGCAGAGACCTTCGACACCCGTTCGGTCCTTTGGGAATATGAAGACCTGACCATTCAGTGGAACAATGTCGCCGCAGCCGAAGTCGGCCCTTACGGCAAGAATTACGGTCTTGAATTCATTGGAACGGAAGGAGTTCTTGTTGCCAACCGCGAAGGCTGGGATGTGATTCCGAAACCAGGGAGCAAACTGGAGCCGGCATCATTCCGACCGGACGACAAGGACAGGACAAACCATGTCGGGAACTTCCTGGAATGCATCCGTACACGCAATCTGGAACCTGCCTGCACCATCCGCAACGGCAGCCTCTGCGCCAAGTTCGCCCACCTGGGCAACATCGCCGCCCGCACCCGCTCCTGCCTGGTCTACGACGATGTGCGCAAGACCTTCGGCAACTCCGAAGCCGACAGACTCCTCAAGCCCGCCTACCGCGCCCCATGGACCTTCCCGGAAATTCCTGCCAAGAAGAAAAACAAGTAAACTTAAAGGCCCGGACTGTGACGTCCGGGCCATGTTGACTTACAATTGGCCGATCAGTACGGCCGCCTTGTCTCCTTTCAGTTCAACCACTTCTGTGACTGGCTCGTAGATGTAGTTGCAGTAGTCGTACAACTGTGCGTATGCGACACCTTCAGCCTCGTTGAAGAAAACGTCGAGACGTACGCTTCCGCCTTCATTGCCTTTTCTGATGACAGGAGTGACATCCTTACCGCCCAGAAAATCCACAATTGAATTCTTGCAGGCCTTGCAGAGGTCTTCAGACTTCTTTGTGAGCACCGGTCCCTGACCGTCTTTCCTGTAGCCCTTCTTGCAGATAAGAAGCAAGATAACACCGCAGACAGCTATTAATATTCCTAAACCTTTGTTCAAGAAGAACAGGCCGATGCCTGAGAGAAGTACAATCGTCGATATGCTGAGGTCCTTTCCGGTGTGGACCCTTTTGAAATTGATTTCCATTGTTTTAATATAGATATTGTGAATGAATAAGGTAATATGCGATGACTTGGTCACCGCAGTTGTCATGAATGCTGGCATATTCATGATCCGTCAGGTATGAAGACCGGTAGAGAGCCGGTAAAGGCGTCTAAATCAGAAGACTGCAGATAGAGTGGATGTACCTGTCGTTGGAACGTATTCCGGACTGGAACCGGAGCAGTTCATCATGGAATATGACGAAATGATGCCGGTCTATGACCTTTCCGGCCTTGATAACACGGAAAGGAAACTTATGAGAGACCTGGATCCTGCGGCCATGTTCAGTCAATCTGACTGAAGGGATGACGGGACTGTCCTCTCCGGAGAATCTTGCTGACTGGAATGGAAGAACAGCGGCTGACGACCAGTCTGCACTCTGTTCAGGCCAGTCCATCGCCTTAGTCTCCTCGACGCAGGAAGAATGAGAATGACCAGCAGCCTGCACGTCACCCGACTGCTTCCCACCGCTGAACAGGCCGGACAACAGAATCGAGAATATGAGCAGAAGCTGTTTCACCATAAAACGAAGATAGCAAAATAATTTCAAAAAATGCCACCAGTACAAAAAGGTCCCGTATGCATAACATACAAAGGTTCCAGGTAAGGCACTTTGCCCGTAACCTCAGAAATCAGTGAGGCTGCTGAAAAAGTCTCCGTAATAGTTTCAGAACTGACATCAAAAGCATGA